>JAFSSV010000128.1 GCA_017450825.1 Synergistaceae bacterium | reverse complement strand
TCAAAGTCAATCGGGCCTATGATTGATTTAGTTTTCATAAGTCAATTCATAGGCATCAGCGGCGTAACGGTTATGGGGTATGTTGCGCCGTTGATAATTTTATTAAGCTTTATAGGATCCAGCGTATCTAATGGAGCGCGAGTCAAGACTGCCCCGTCTCTTGGCTCTGGAAATCTTACTGAAGCTAATCAAATTTTTTCAAACGCTGTTATCTTGGGAGGAGTCATTTCAATTTCAGCAGCTCTTCTTATTGCAATATTCTCCGGCGGTGTCTGTTTTGTGCTTGGAGTAAGAGAAGCGAATATTTTTATAATGACCCGTCAATATATTTACGGTTATATTATAGGCTTGCCGTTTTTGACGCTTGCAAGAATCCTCGCGCCTTACTTGGAACTTGAAGGACAGTACAAGCGAGTCGTTACAAGTTCTTTCATGATGACATTCATAGATATTGTCGCCGATGCCTTTGTAATTTTTGTTTTAAAGGGCGGAATGTTTGAGATCGGCCTCGCGACTTCGTTGGGGTATATAGTTTCTTTTTTGATTGAGTCTTCATTTTTCTTTAATAAGAAAAGTTCTTCAAGCTTTAGTCTTTCAATAAAGGGAGTCGACCCTGAAATTTGTCTTGACATGCTAAAGCTTGGATCGCCTTCCGGTTTTTTCAAAGGAAGCAATGCCTTAGGCGGTATGTTAATAAATAATTTGCTTACGTCTTTCAACATGCCCTATCTTGTAGCGGCGTATGGAGTCTTTTCACAGATTACAGTTTATCTTCGTGCGGCGTGGTCTTCTTCAGCTGAGAATCTTCTTACATTTTCTGGAATTTTTATCGGTGAAGAGGACAAGGCTTCGCTCAAAGAAGTACAGAAACTTGCTTTAACTCACGCGTTTATTTGTTCGAGTATTCTAGCAGTTTTGCTTTTTATTTTTGCGGAGCCGGTCGCTAAAATTTTTATGAAGTCAAGCGACCCGGCCGCGTTAATAATGGCAGTTGAGTGTATTCAGATTTCAAGTCTTTCTCTTCCATTTCATACGATTGTAGAGAACTTTTGTCTGTATATCATAGCAGTCAAGCGGATCAGCTTTTGTAATTTCTATAACTTTCTAAGTGAATGCGGAGATCTTGTGCCTATTACATTCTTGCTTTTAAATTTCATTGGCTATCGGGGAGCTTGGATTTCAAAAATTATTAACATGCTCATTCTAAGCTTTATCGCGATACTTTATATTTACATGAACAAAGAAGCCGAGAATTTTCGCGATAAAATGCTCTTGCTCCCAAAAAGTTTTGGAATTTCCCCTGAGAATGAAATTTCAGTTATAGCTCATTCAGAAAAAGAAATTGAAGATCTTTCACGGGTAGCTATAGCCTTTGCTATTGAACATGAAGCCGATAAGAAACGCGCCCGGACTTTTGGATTAATTACCGAGGAGCTTGCGGGATTTTTTGCCGAGCATGGATTGAAGGACGGCAAGCCTCATACAATCAACACCCGCCTCGTAGCCAAGGACGAAGAGTTAATAATCCGTATGCGTGACGACTGCAAGCCTTTTAATCTCAAAGAGTATTATAATTTGCTCAATACCCGGACAGAAAACGAAGCCGGCCTTATGATTATTATGAAAATGTCCAAGGAAGTTATTTACACGCCGACCTTCGGAGCGAATAATTTAATCATAAAGCTCTGATTTTTATTATGATAGAATAATTTATTGGAGGGACGTTCTGTTAAAACAGAACGAGGCTCGCAAGGGGTTATTTATTCACCCCCGTGTAGCCTGAAAAAAATTCAGGTGAAAGGAGGTGATAGCGTGAAAACTATTAAGGTAATAATAAAACTCGTACAAGCACTCACTGAACTTGTACGAGCCTTAGCGGATTTAATCCGCGAATATAAACGCTAATTGGATTCCTTTACAAAGGCATTTGTCTGACTTGGGGAGTCCAACCCCATTTCAGCAAGCCTTTTATTTTTTTCCGTCAGCTTCTCTCCCTGACGGTCTTATTATATCAAACTCAATACCCAAATAAATTCTTAGCTCTTGTCATGTTGTCCCGGATAGCAACGCCGAACGGACAGCGCTTTTCACATGCGCCGCACTTGATACATTCGCCGGCATGATGTTCAAGGACTTTATAATGTTCGCGGACTGTTTCCGGAATATTTTTTTCGGCTCCGGCCTCTGCAAGATTCAAAAATTTTGTCACCGAAGCTATATCAATTTTTACCGGGCAAGGTTCGCAATGACTGCAATACATGCAATGACCCTTCCAGCTTATTTTAGGGAACGATGCAAGCGCAATAGCGTAATCTCTTTCAGAAGCCGGAGCGTTCTCAAATTTTAAACACTCCTCCAACTGCTCAACACTATGAGCGCCGGCCAAGATACAAGAGACGCCCGGACGACTTAGCGCGTAAGAAATACACTGATTGACAGTTAAAGCCGCCCCGGCCGGAGATAACTCCGCGTTCAAGAGATCGCCGCCTCCAAAACATTTCATGACGGTTATTCCAACGCCAAGCCGCTGGCAAGTCTCGTATAATTTTTGCCGTTCGGGATCCATGTTAGTTAAGTGAGCTTCGTAATTTTTATCGGCCCATAAGTCTTCAACGTCCTCGCTTGCGGGCTGAAGATCGTAGCATGGATTTACGCTGAACATTAATACTTCGATTGAACGAGTCTCTACGGCCTTCAACGCGACCTGCGGATTATGTGAGCTTAGCCCGATATGTTTTATTAAGCCTTGAGATTTTAATTCGCGGGCGTAATCAAGAATTCCGTTCTTTATTATTGCGTCCCAATCGTCCAGCGCGTCGCAATAATGAATCATTCCTACGTCAATAAAATCTACGCTCAATAATTTCATCATTTCTTCAAAGCCCTTTTTGACTTCGGGCAAATTTCTTGAGCGCATATACTGTCCGTCCTTCCAGACTGAACATAAATGCGACTGAATTATAAATTTCTCCCGCCGTCCTTTTAACGCCTTGCCTACAGCTGAACGAAGATCAGGATCGGACGAATAAAGATCGAAATAATTTATTCCGTTCTCCTCGGCCAAGTCAAATAATTTTTTGCACATGGAATAATTTTCTTCGGTCATTCCTTCGCAGCCCATTCCGATCTCACTGACTTTAAGACCGGTTGAGCCTAAGTCAAGATAGTTCATAAAATTTTTATCTCCCCTCAAAAGATTTTTTAGAATTATATTTGATTAAAGGGAAGATTAAGCAAACTTGCCCGTGCCTTTTGAAATTTCTCCGGAATATCAGAAGGCTTTAAATTTTTCAGGCCTGCTTCTGTTCCCTCTTTGCTTGCCTTTGAATAGTACCAGCATTTATATTCTATGACGTTCAAGACTTCCTGAAGATTTTTTAATTCCTGCCTCAAAATTTTCCGGCGCTTCTCAAAAAGCTTCAGCCTCTTTTCAATCGCCCCGTCTCCTTCGTCTACCATGTCGATAAAATCTTTTATATCTTTTATAGAAAGCCCGGATTTTTTCAGACAGTTAATGAGCTTTAAATTTTTATAATCGTCTTCAGTAAAAATTCTCACGTTGTTTGAGTCTCGTTTCAATGAAGGCAGCAAGCCTTGACTGTCATAATATCTCAAAGTTGACGGGGCCAGGCCCGTAAGCTCTGACATCTGCTTTATAGTGTAAGTCATGAAAAATTTTTTCCTCCGTTTTAGTTTGTAATTTTTTTATTATACGCGTCCGGGAAAAGATAACCCCTCCGGCTTCACTTCGTAGCCTTCGGCGTGCTTTGCTCACCACCTCCCCAATAAGCCCCCCCTTTTAAGGGGGGAGGGCCACGAAGTGGCGAGGGGATTCCTTACCACAACCCCCTCCGGCCCTTTGGGCCACCTCCCCAAGGGGAGGCTTTTGTGTAAAAAAAATACTAGCCTCCCTCGGGGGAGGGGAACCGCTTGCGGTGGTGGGGGTTATCACTAAAAAAATTTTTTTAACCGCAACCCCCTTGGCTTATCTCCTAACCACCCCCTCCGGCCCTTTGGGCCACCTCCCCAAGGGGAGGCTTTGTATAAATCTGATATAATCGCAAAAAGATTCCCCCGGAGGTTAAAAATTTAAACATGAAGAAAATCGGTTTTATCGGCGTTGGCCGAATGGGTAAGCCTATTGTAAAAAATTTAGTGAAGCTTGGCTTTGAAGTTCATATTTACGCGCGCGCTATTATGAAAGTCTATGACGTTATAAGCAACGGCGCAAGCTATCACAGCTCCGTTAATGACTGCGTGAAAGACTGCGGAATAATTATGACTATGCTCGGAGTACCTAAAGACGTTGAAGAAATTTATTTTGCCAGCGGAGGAGTTCTCAGCAGCGCCCCGGAAGACGCTTATATAATTGATATGACTTCGACAAGCCCAACGCTTGCCAAAATGATTTACAGCGAAGGAAAAAGAAAAGGTCTTCACGTCATTGACGCTCCCGTTACAGGCGGTGAAGTCGCCGCAAAAAATGCAAAGCTATCTATCATGGTCGGAGGCGACGAAGCAGACTTCAAAGCCTGCCTGCCAATCTTGCGGGCTATAGGAACTAATATAAATTACATGGGCGAGGCCGGCATGGGTCAACATGCTAATCTTGCCAATCAAATTATTATCGCCGGAACTATCGCCGGAGTCTGCGAAGGTATGACTTACGCAAAAGCTAAAGGACTCGATATGTCAAAATTCCTTCGCGCTATCTCAACAGGTGCAGCCGAGTCCAAACAGCTGGACATGAACGCCCCTAAAATTCTTGACAGGGATTATACAGCCGGGTTTGCTATAAAACATTTCTTGAAAGATATGGTGCTTGCGCTTGACGAAGCTAATAAAGAATCATTAGGGCTTGACGTTCTCTTAACCGTCATGAGTCACTATCAGAAATTAGAAAGCGACGGCATGAGCGAAAATGGAACGCAAGCCCTCTTCAAATATTACAATTCTTAAAATTCTTAACTAGATAATTTTTTTATTTGATCTTTCTGTGTGTCCCGTCAGGGTTATACACATGAGTTTCTGGTTTCTTGGCCGAACTGTTCACAATGCCGAGATCTTTCCCGTTTAAAAATACTTGCGCGGCCGTCGGACGGCCGAATACAACTCTTACGGGCTCGTTCATATCCCAACGCATAACATCACCGCGCTTCAAAGTCCTTCGGTATACAGGCGTAGGATTGCTGGCAAAAATTACAGTCAACCATACATCGTTTATCGCGTGAATCTCTAACGAAGGCTTTATAGGCTCTGGCTCAGGCTCTTCGACAACGACTTCAGGCTCTTCAGAAATTGTTACTTCTTCTATTACGACTCCGTCCGGCGTTACATCGTCAGAAATATTTTCCGGCAAAGTTATCGCTGGCGTATTGTTGGCGAAGTTAAATAACTTCAAATTCTTTAAGTCCAAGCCGCCGTATTTGAAAGCGTACCATACATAACCAATCGTTCCAAGCAAAGCCGCCCCCAAAACAAGAAAGATCCAGAAATGTGACGCGGGCTTAAAACCTTCGGGAACGTTTGAGCCGCTTCCAAGGATCTTAGCTCCAGCCGATTCAGTTGAGGTTTGCCTGCTGGCCTTGCTATACTCTTTGTAAGTAAGAGCCTGATTAAAATCTTCGAGCAAGTCATCAGCGTTGATTAATTTTAAATACGTCCGAAGAAAGCCTTTTATATACACTGTCTCCGGAAAATCACGGTAATCTCCTTGTTCAATGCCGTTTAAATATTCAGTTCTGATTCGAGTCCGTTCGTATACCGTGTCGATTGTCATGCCTGAAGCTTCGCGGCGTTCCTGTACAATTCGCCCAAGTTCTATAAGGCGCTCTTGATTGTCTGGCAAAATTCTATTCACTCCTTGTTTCTATACTAAGCACAATTAAAAAACTATAACCCCCTCGCAAGCAAGCTGCCCTATTGGAAAGCAACCCCCTCGCCACTTCGTGGCCCTCTCCCCCAACCCTTCCACCGCAAGCGGTCCCCCTTCCCTTACAGGGACGGCGGGGCGCGAGAGAGTTCTTCGACATCTTTTATTTCCTCTACACCTTGCCTCCCTATGTAAGGGAAGGTGGTGAGCGAAGCGAACCTGAGGGGTTTTATAGAGAATAAACTGTGCGCTATATTTGCCCGCGTACTTTAGCGAGCCAAGCGGCCGGGTCTTGATTCTTGAATACTGCACTCCCCGCGACTATAACATCACAGCCGGCATTGACCGCGCTGCAAATATTATTCTCGTTTATTCCGCCGTCAATTTCAATTAGATAATTATATCTGTGAACTTCTCGCAAGCTCACAAGCTCACGAACTTTTTTCAGCGAGCTTTCTATAAATTTCTGTCCTCCGAAGCCCGGCGTCACTGACATAACTAAAACAAGATCCGCAAGCTCAAGAACGCTTTCAAGATTTTCGACTCTTGTAGGCGGACAAAGAGCTACTCCGGCTTTTATGCCGGAATTTTTTATAGCGCTTAATGAAGCGTGCAGCAAGTGCGGTTCAGTTTCAGCGTGTATAGTTATCAGCGAAGCCCCGGCCTTCACGAACAGAGGCAAAATTATATCAAGCTGATCAATCATTAAATGAACGTCAAGAAAAATTTCCGGATATTTTTTCCGCAAGGCCAGCGCAAAATCCGGGCCAAAGGATAAATTTTTCACGAAGTGCCCGTCCATTATGTCCAAGTGAAGCCAATCGAAATTATTTTTAAGGCTGTCGATTGAGCCGGAAAGATTCAAAGGGTCTGCCCCTAAAAGAGAAGGCGCTAAAAAAATTTTTCTCATTGCTGCTTGTCCTGCCATACGAATTGACCTCCAAGATAAATCGTGATTACACATTCCTGACTATACGGCGCTGACATGTTGATTAATTCTCCGCTTCTTACCTGTCTGTTCAAAACTTCGCGCTTCCCGTTTGGATCAGTGAGTTCGATTCTTAAATCCATAGGAGCTGAAAGCGGCGGAACAGGGTAAACTATTCTGGCCGTCTTGTTGTTGCTTGCCGGAGCAGAAGGAGCAGAAGGCGCTGAAGTTTTTTCGGGCTTGGCCGGAGCTTGAGTATTTTTATTTGAACTTGCCGCCGGTGCCGGTGCTTGAGCAGGAGCTGGAGTCTGCACCGCCGGGGCTTGCGCCGCTGGAGTTGGAGTCGTTGGAGTTGGAGTCGTTGGCTTATTAGCTACGCGGCTTGCCGGAGCAGTCGTAGTTGTCGTGAGTTCGTAATCATCGCCGATAAATTCTTCGTTTACATTAACCGTTACGCTGTTAGTGTTGTCCGAAGCTTTAGGTTTTTCGGTCTGTTTTGAGCTTGCGTTGTTTGCAGCTGTATTAGAATTTGTATTTGAATTTTTAGCGTTAGCAGTAGTAGTTTTTTTCGGAGCGTCTTCAACGTCGTTATACCCGGCAGGACGGCGGCGGGTTGCAAGTTTTAGAATTACGCCCTGATTAGATTTTAATTTTGTTCCGGCCGGAGGAGTTGTTTCGATTGCAGTCCCTTCTGTTAAAATAGGGCTATAAACTTTATCGACGGCCTGAACTTTTACACCGTTGCCGGCTAAAACTTCACGGGCTTCGGATTCAGAAAGCTGATTAATATCTGGCACTGTGACTTCTTCGGGCTGTGCTTTGCCCTCCTGAACTAATAAATCAATCTTTCGGCCTGATACTATTTTCACATTTCCCGAAGGGCTTTGAGCGATTACTGTCCCGGGTTCTTTATTCTGCTCACGGATTTTTATAATATCTCCGACTAGAAAGCCCTGTGCTTTAATTTCATTCTGTGCTCGTGAAAGAGTCTTGCCTACAACATTGGGAGGCTCGTTAAGTTCTCCGCCTGCGCTGACCTGTAACAAGACAACCTGTCCGCCTCTTAATTCTGAATTAGCCGCGGGCGATTGGGCCAACACCTGTCCTTCGGGCAAGGTTGAAGCTACAGGCTCAATCTGAACGACTAGGCCAAGCCCTTCAGCTTCTGCGACTGCGTTAGCCGTAGTGCCTCCGACAAACTGCGGAACTATTGCGCGCTTTTCAGGCTTCAAAAAAATTGTGTAGACCGCAATAGCTCCCGAAGCAAAAATCACAACGACCATTAAAAAAAATATCAATCCAACTATGCCGCCGTTACGTCTCAATTTAAAACTCCTTTTGAAATTGAAAAAAATTTTTTTATCTCTTTAAGATCAATGAACAATAAAAACCATCAAGCCAAGGATTAACAGGCAAGATATAAAATCCGTAGGGCTTTCCTTTTTTGAAGGCGCTTCCCTTCCAGTCAATAAGGCCCGAAACTTCTGTGCAGTCTTGAACGTGTGAGGCAAGAACTTCGGCGATTACGTTTTCGTTTTCATGTTTTAATAAGCTGCATGTTATGTATAGCACGTAGCCGCCGGGCGCACAAAGAGTCAATGCCCGGTCAAGCAATTTTTTTTGTGCAGCGACGATTGAGTCAAATTTTTTCCAGTCTAATTTCCATTTTGACTCGGGTTTTCTGTTCCAAGTGCCTGCACCTGAACACGGAGCGTCAAGCATAACAAACGAAGGAGACTCTAACGGCTCAAGGTTTAAAGCGTCGCCGGTTTTAAGAGCTGCGCGGTCTTTCACGCCGAGTCTTTCGAGTTCATTCGCGGCACTTTCTGAACGTTTCTCCGATAGCTCCCAGCATTCAATTTTTGAGGCTGGATTTTCCTGTAAAATTTGCCCGGCCTTGACTCCCCGTCCCGAACACATATCAAGAATTAATCCCTTGCCTGAATAAAATTTTTTTACAAGCGACGCGGCCAATATAGAGCTTTCATTTTGAACAGTACAAAGACCTTCGGCAAAGCCCGGCAAAGTCACAGGCAGGACACTTTCATTCAAGCGAAGAGCCTGTGAAATGTCGGATAGCTGATATTTCAAACCCTCCAACCTTGCGCCCCCTGTTAAGGGGGAGAGGGCCAGCTTGCTGGCGAGGGGGTTATTTTCAAGCTTCAAGCCCTCCGGCATTACAGCTCCGCCCTCACTTAATCTCACGGCTGAATACGAAGGCTGTTCAAACATATCGAAAAGCTCAAAGAGTTCCGAACGAGTCCAAGTTTTTATCCATGCCGGAAGAAGTTTAACGGGAATTCCGGCAAACATTGCGCGTTCTTCCAGCGAAGTCGAGTGCTTGAATTTATTTATTAACTCTTCGCCGCCTTCGTTGATTTTCCGCAAGACCGCATTAACAAGAGAAATATATTTGTTAAGCGATCTGTCGCGCTTTAAACTTTCAACTATGCCGTTAATCAAAATGCCTTTGGAGAATCTCCGAAGCTCAAGCAGTCCGCCTGCGCCCGTGAGTATCGCCGTATAAACTTGGCCGGGGAGTTTTTCTTTTGAGTGAAGGAAGTTAGCTGTAATTTTTTCCCAAAGTTCCCGCCGCCTCATTACTATATAAATCAATGACGAGGCAAGAGAAATATCGGGGGCCTTCATTTTTTCGCGGTCAGCTAATTTTCTGAGGGCCTCCGAGGCAAAAAAGATTTTATTTTCGTTTAAGACTTTCAGAGCTGCTTCGATGCCGCGCAAATTATCTCCTCCGTGATCTGCTGATTAAGAGCATTCTTACGAGGGTAAGCGCACTCGTCAAAGCCGCCGCAATATAAGTCCAAGCCGCCGCGGTTAAAACTTTTTTAGCTCCGGCTAACTCATCGGGAGCAAGCGTCCGGGTCTGCTCAAGAAGTTTCAAAGCCCTTGAGCTTGCATTGATCTCAACAGGAAGGGTGACAACGTGAAAGATCAAGGCAGCTGTGAATAACATTATGCCTATATTAATAAGAAGGGAGTTAGACATTAAAAGCCCAACGAAAAATAAAGGTGTCGAAGCTGTAGTAGCAAGATTGACGACAGGCACAATAGTATTTCTGAAAACTAGGGGCGTATACATTTCTAAATGTTGAATTGCGTGTCCGGCCTCGTGAGCGGCTACTCCTATTGAGGCTATGCTCCTGCTGCCGTAAACGCTGTCTGAAAGGTTTAGAGTCTTGTTGCGTGGGTCGTAGTGATCTGTAAGATTTCCGCTTACGTGATTAACCGGCATGTTTGCCATTCCGTAGAGGCCGAGCAGACTTCTGGCGACGCTGTCGGCTGTCACTCCGGCTCTGGCTTGAACGCGGCTGTATTGTGAGAAGGTTGAATTTACTCTTGCCTGTGCCCACATTGATAAAAGAAGCGCCGGGATAACTATAATAATCGTAGGATCGAGTCCATATCCGTAGCCCATCATAGAAAAAAATCTCCTTTGAATTTTTTTTAAGTGTGAGGCAAGTATAGCATTTTCTCGTTCTAACGCGTAAAAAAATTTTAGCCTCTCCCTTTATCTTCTAGCAACAACCCCTCCGGCCTCCCTTCGGTCAGCCACCTCCCCTTTCAGGGGAGGCAAGGGGTAGAGGGAATAAAAGATGTCGAAGAACTCTCTTGCGCCCCCTGTTAAGGGGGAGAAGGCCACGAAGTGGCGAGGGGGTTAGCTTCTAAAATTTTTTTTAACAACCCCTCCGGTTCGCTTCGCTCACCACCTCCCCTTTCAGGGGAGGCAAGGTGTAGAGGGAATAAAAGATGTCGACGAACTCTCTTGCGCCCCCTGTTAAGGGGGGATGTCAGCTTGCTGACAGGGGGGTTACTTTATCAAAAGGCCAGCTTGCGGCGAGGGGGGTTACTTTATCAAGAGGGCCGCTTGCGGCGAGGGGGTTACTCACAAAAAAATTTTTGGGGAAAGGCCAAGAGGCCAAGTAATAAAATTCCTGTTGCTAAATTGCCTCCAGCGTTACAGCCTCCGCCGCTTGAAGAGAGTCCGCCGCCTGTTGGTTCAGTATCATCGCTTGTAGTTTTATCGTCGGACTGAGGAGCGGGCTGAATATCTTGAGAGAGTACGACAGCCCGCAGACATGCAATAGCTATGGGATTATCAACATATTCATATACTTCGGGATCTCCTTTTAAAATATCAAGGCCGTCTATCCATTCTGAACCGTCCGGCGAGAAAAAGCTATAGCCACGGTCAAGACTTGTTGTTGAAAATTGCGGAAAGAGATTGGGCTGAATCGCTATAGTACTTGCATATGATTGAGTGAGTTTCAAGACAACAGAGAATTTATGTCCTTTCGTTAAAGGGATCGGCGTGATGTTATGATCTGCTGATAGTCTTATAGTCTGATAACCTGCAAAGCCGAGATCTTTGCTTGCCGTGAAAAGCAATTTGCCGGCGGTTGGGTCTGTTACTTTGTCATTTACAACGCCTAAATCATAAGCAGAAATTTCATATACGACGTTATTGTCAGTGATCCAGAAAGCAACTTCGCTTAGATTTTCGTTATTGCCTTCGACTTCAAAGACTGAAGCGGCATAGCCTGTATAGTTGCCTTCCTGATCTTGAGAATTACTGACCGGAAAGGCGACCTGCATTCCTAAATAATCATGCTGATACATTTTAAGATTTTTGTTATAAGGCTCTATCTCAAACGCCGTTAAACCTGTGACAGCGCCCTCACAATATGACAGCCAATAGTAGCCGCCGTTGCCCCATTCTTCGCCCCAAGAATTTTTGACGAGCCATGCGCCGTCTTCGTAAGGAATAAGATCCTTGCTTAGCATGGATTTAAAATTATAGCGCGAATAATTATCGTCCCAGCCTGTTATTAAAACTGCGTGATTAGTATCTCTTGAAGTCAATGTCCCTGTGTAAAAAGTTTGATCGCCGCTTTCGTTTTTATAAAAATAAGCGCTGCTACCGTTTACGCTCGCAT
Organism: Synergistaceae bacterium; assembly: GCA_017450825.1. Taxonomy (GTDB): domain Bacteria; phylum Synergistota; class Synergistia; order Synergistales; family Aminobacteriaceae; genus JAFUXM01. The sequence continues at coordinate 14,603 of JAFSSV010000128.1, read as the reverse complement.
TTATAGCTCCAATTTGCGTTAGCACTAGCTTAGCTATAAGTCTTTCAGTAGCTAAAGGATTAAATTCTGTTAAGTCTGAAGCTACTCCGGAATGAGTTACACGCATAACGACCGGATAATCCTGCGGAGCTGTATCTTTGCTGGGCATGAGCCATAACTTGTTATAGGCGATAGTCTGCAACGGCCCAAGGTCTACGCTGTAAGGCATATCGGGATAAGGCTTATCCTCCGGCCTCCATGGAAGAGAGGCATAATCTTGAGAAACATCGGCTGAAAAAGTATAAAAGCCAAGGTCTATTTCATAGTGCTGATTATAAGATCCCTCGCCCTTTGCAACGTAAGGCAATTCCTTTTCAAGAACAGGGCCGTCCATTCGCGTTAAAAGTGACAGGGCGATCTCTGTACTTCCGCCGTTGCTTAAAATATACGTCGGTTTTGCGTCGGGGCTTGTTGCATACTTCCCTGTATTCCAATCGAACTCGGAGTAAACAAATTTTTTTTCTGGCTCAGGATTATTAAAGACAAACCAAGCTAAATGAAGAGGCGACAAGCTGGGGTCATCGCCTAAATCCTGTCCAGCGTCAATAAAAAGCTGTCTGTGTTTCAAGTAAGCACTTTCAAGCGCGCCCATTACGGCAAATGCCCAACACGCTCCCTCTTTGCCTTGATTTTTTACGCTAGTGACGTAGCTTACCCCATTAATGTTGCGAAGGTCATACGACACCGGAAGATTAAAAGGATTTGACTCCGAAGCAGAGATATTTACGTCGTTAGAGGAAATATTATTTTTAAAATGAATCCGGGGCGGATTATTTTTCAGATGATCCCAGTTCATTTTTGTTTCAAGAGCTTCTGAAGTTCCGCTGAATAAAAATACTAAGAGGACCAACCTTGCGCCCCATGTTAAGGGGGAGAGGGCCGGCTTACCGGCGAGGGGGTTATTTTCCCAAAATTTTTTTACAGACAAATTCAAATGCTCCTTTTAGGTTAATATTTAATGTGTGCCGCCGCGAATACCCTCAAAACTTCCTGAAGAGTCTTATAGCCGACACCGCCAGCAAAATCTTTTCCGTCGGTGTCCCTGAAAATCAAAGTAGGAACATAACGGACATTATATTTCTTCGCTATGTCCTGATTTTCCTCAAGATAAACTATAGACGTAGAGATTCGCCCGCGGTATTTTTGATTGATTTCAGATAAAACTTCTGACATTCTTTGACACGTTGGTTCATCGTGTGACGCTAACATAATGACCGCAGGAAGAGCTGCACTGGCCGCCGAACACATAACAAAAACTAAAAGCACGACAGATATAATTTTCTTCAAAGCCTTCATTTATTATTAGCCCCTTTTTAAAGAAATCTATGAATGTATAATTGACGCGTACAGTATAAAAGAATGTTCTTGATTATACATTGTACTTTTCACTTATCATTTCTAAGAAAAAAATTTTTAAAAAAGGAGCTTTGTTTTCTTATGGACGAACAGGGAAAGATTATCAGCAGTTGTGACGTTGATTCTAACTTGGCCTTACAGATCTGGACAAGAGGAAAGACTCCCCGCCTTTCTGTTCTCAATAAAAATAAAAATTCCCGCAAGCTCATTCATCTTTCATGGATTGAAAAACGTGACCGGACTCTCTCTATAAACGGCAAGAAGCCCGGTGAAAATATTTCTTATACCGCTGGAAATTTTGAGCCGGCAATACAAAAAATTCTTGCTGATTTTTACGCAAAGACAAATTTTAAGCTCAAATATTTAAAGCTCGTCATAGATCTTGAAAAAGCTCTGCACCATCCCGAACCCGTAAGCAATCCTTCAGAGTTCGCGCTTATGTCCGAAGATAAGCGCTCATCCTTATGGGTTGCTGACTGCTCACAGGGCGACAGAAAAAGCGGCGTATTCCGTCCGTTCTTTCTTGTTACTAAGAGTGAAGCCGCTGTCTTGTCTGAAGAAAAATTAAAGATCTCAAGCATAACGGCAAGGGGCATAGACTCACTTATTAAAACCGGAGTAATTAACGAGCTGAAAAAAATTAATCCCGAACGCTGGCACAATACCATAAGAGTCACGGCCGCGGCAATGTTGCTTGGCTTTTCTTACTGCGGCAGTGACGGATCTAAAATGGCCGACTCCCTTTGGCTCGCCGGCGAGAAACCCAAAAATCTTAACCCTAATGTTATAGTCCAGAAAATCCCGGAGAAAAAAATCGCGCTCAATGATCCTGCACTCGTTAAACTCGGACAAAAATTAACGGCCTTTGTCAGGCATTATTACATGTTCAATAAAATTAAAATTTCTTACGAGTCCGACAGCGAAAAAAATTTACAGGAAGCAGGCTTTGAACGAAGCAGGCGGATAGATTTTAATGCCGGGACTCTCGGTGATGTTCCTTACCGCGTGACCTTCTACGAAAATTCTGAACAGGGCATAACGGCCTTCAACTGTAATCCCCGAATGGCTACGGCACGTCATACCGGCGACATGCTGATAAAAATTCCTACGGAAATTTACAAAGCTGCTTTGAAGGCTAACACTATGGGAGGCTCCGAAGATGACTTCTTCACGATAAGCCGGCTATTATGGGCCAGACAGTTCGGCGAATGGTATTTGAACTTAAAACCCTTCGTAAAAAAATTCGCGGGGCTTATAGATTTAAATCAAGGAGAAAAGAAATCATGAAAAAAATTTTTTTAGCAGTCCTAATTTTTTTAATTGCTTTGACTCCGGTTAGTGCCACAGAACCGCAGCGGCGACTCTCCGTTGTAATCTTTCCTACTATAAATTCTACAGAGCTGGAAGTCTGGGAAAGCAAGTACTACCCTTACAACGTACTGGAACAAAAAATGTCCGAATACCTTGAGCAATTATTCAAGACCTCGCCTCTTGTTGATGCAAGAGTCTTAGACGAAACCGCTATGAACCGCTGGCTTTCAGGGCCAAGAGCAGGCGACGATATGGCCGTTCAGTTAGAACTCTATCAGGCAATAATGAAAGACAAGCACGTCGTAGGCACAGCGCAAACCGGAAGGGCTTTAATAAGAATCAGAGTCTATGACCGGGCTAAAGTTCAGGAGCTTGCAGTAAGAGATGTCAAGGGCACTGATAAAAGATTCACGCTTGACTCTCAAGAAGATATTTTCTGGTTTGATACGGCGGTCGCGGGTTTGGGAATCCCGTTTGAGTTCGGGCTGGATCTCTTCGGGCTTGCCGAACCAAAATATCAAGGACAGCGAATGAGCCGGCCTACTTGGGATCAGTTCAAAGGCACAAGCCACTGGCAATCAATCAAGAACGCAATCAACGAAGCCTATAATCAAGCAATGCTCCAGGCACGCAACGCAATCAGAAGCAACGAGCCTAACGCTAAGTTAATGGGCAAAGATAATTTTTCAAGCGACTACAGAACAATCGGAAGGATTTTAGCTCCGACTGCTAACTCAACAAGAAAAAAACGCGAATATATAATCTCTTTGGGGAGCATTGCTGACGGATCGCTTGACGCGGTGAAGGTCGGCGAAGTCCTTGAGGTCATTCGCTCTGATACTTATTTAACTGTTGTTCCCGAAGAGCCTGTTGTTGTTTTGCCGAAGGTCGTAGGCAAAGTAAAAGTTATTAAAGTCTACGAAGATAACGCGGTCGTAAGAGTCATTAAAGATAATAAGAAAGAACCAATCACGTTAAAAGATTTCGTAGTCAAGAAGACACGAGTCACAGGTAAATAAATTTTTTAAGGAGGTCAAGAATGAAAATTCAACGAATAATTTTACACGGAATTATTTTTGCAATGCTTTTGGGAGGGGCCGCGAACGCTCAAGACGACGACAGCGTCCCTTATATTCCTTATCCTATTGAGCCGCCGCAGCGAATTCAGCAAAGCGAGCAAGCTCAACCACAAGCCCCCGCGCCCGTGAAACAATCTACAGCAACGAAAAAGAAAACTTCAAGCTCAAAGACAAGACGAACAACTAAAAAAACTTCAGTCAAAAAGCCCGCGCCTAAAAAGAAAGCCGCCGCTCCTAAAAAATCTTCGTTAGAGCGCGGAATTGAATTGATTAACGCTGAACGTTACGAAGCGGCCAAGCCGTATTTATTAAAAGCTATTCAAGAAAATAAAAACGACCCTAACGCGTGGTACTGGTACGGGGTTTATCATGACAAGACCGGAGGATTTTATCAGGCACAGTATTTTTATTCTAAGGCGCTGGCGATTGATCCGGCCTTTGAACCTTTGTCGCGGGTAGTTTATTATCCCGAAGACCCGGAGAAGACTCCCCTTTGGGATCCTAAACGCCCGGCACAAGTCTATAGAGTTGAAGTCGCTGATAACGGAATGGGACTCACTACGGCAAATAATTTGCCTTCTGCTCCTAATGATCCCGAAGTTCCTAAAGTTCCTGTTTATACTCCTCCTGCTCCCGGGACGAGTCCGCTTGACGGTGACGCATGGCAGCCCGGCGTATATGTTCCTCCAGCTCCCGAAGAACTTGAAAGCCCCGCGGGAGTTACTCCGGTTTATACGCCTCCTCAAGCTCCCGGCGAATACACTGTAGAAATTCCCGGCTATTCTCTTACTTATGATAATAACAACGGACAGCCGCAGCAGAATTATCGCGCTCCTCTTCCTGTTTATAATCCTCCTGCACCGAAACAGAATCAAATTATTCAAGCTCCTCAACCTGTTAGACAGACTCAGCCTGCTCCGACTGTAAATAAAACTGTCACTAAAACTGAAGAGCCTCAAAAGAAAACCGCGCCGCGAAGAATAGTTAAGCAGTCTGAAAAGAAAAAAACTGTTAAGCAAAAACCCAAAGCCCCGGCCAAGCAGCCTGCTAAAAAGAAAACAGAGCCAACGCCTACGGCACAGCCTAAGCAACAGACTCAAACTCAACGGACTCAACAGACGCAACAGACGCAAACTCAAAGGCCAAGACAGCAAGCCCAGCCGCAGCCGCAGCGAGTTCAGCCGCAAGTGACTCCTCCGCCTGTTCAAGTTCAACAGGAGCAGCCGAGGCCGCGTACTGAATACCTGCCGCCTTTAGGACAGCAGCAGCCCGCCCCGGGAACAATCTTAGAAAATTCTATTCCGCCCGTAGGTCAGGGACAATAAAAAATCTTTAGGAGTGAGGAATTTAAAAAAATGAAAAAAATTTTTCTGTGCTTAATTTTTTTTGTGCTAAGTGCCGCAGCAAGTGAGGCGGCGACTCCGCAGTTAGTTAATCAGCCGGCTTATGACAACATGAATTTTTATGTCTATAAGCCCAATAATATTCCAAGAGAATTCTTTGTGACCTATGATGGATTTATAGTCTATAAAGATTCTAAAGGTATTTGGTATTACGGGTCTGCAGAGAACAGCGGGATTATTAAGACTGCTTATGTAGTCGGCTCTGTTGTTCCTTCGGTCGTAAACCTAAAACCTTATGACGCTAAACTTTCAAACGTTGCTCCGCTTCTTGAAAAGCCAATCACGCCGGCAGGGAAAAAATTGCCGCCCTCTTCTTACGCTCCTCCGAAGGCGGCGCAAGCTCCCCTTCCTGTTCCTTATCCTTACGGAAATCCCGGCGGAATAAATTATTACCCTCCGGCGACAGAAATTTATGTGCCCGATAATCTTTCGCCTTATGCTGAAGACTGGACACAGAATTCAAATTTCATGGCCGTTAGAAACTGGAAAGGGACGGTAGACCGCATGGGAGTTTTATATCGTCCAAGGATTCCTGTAGCTTGGAAGGGGGAGTGTCCTGAAGTTATCTACGCGTGGACAGGGCTTCAGTGGCGGCAAATCAACGCCCGCAATAAAAGCGACAAAGCTGTAACGACTCTTAGGCGTGAGGCTTACGGGCTTACGGTGCATGTCAACAGGCTGAATCTTTTGAACTGGAACGACAGGGATTCTTATATTCTTTCACAATATTCTATGATGTGGGGCTTTCAGTGGTTGGGACAAATCGTAATCATGACGGATTATTAAACAGGAGTTAAAGGAAATGAGAAAGAAATTTTTTTGGGTGATTGTTTTTTTGCTTGCAAGTCTTCCGGCTTACGGCAAGCGTTACGCGGTTGAGCCTTTGTTAGTTCCCGAGTCGCCGTACAACGGAATTACTTTTTATGTTTACCGGCCTTACAACATGCCGCCGGATTGGTACATAACTCTTGACGGTTACCCGGTGAGAAAAAATCGTGACGGCATGTGGGTATACGGCACAGCCGAAGGGCCGAACTTAGTTGCTACTAATTACGTAGTCGGTTCGGTCGTGCCTTCAATGGCCGGGATAAATAAATGGCTTAGTGATGTTCAGATTTCAGAAATCCAGAAACTTCCGGCGCAAAATTTAACGGCGGTAAGCCAGAGAACTTTTACTCGTTCTCAAATGGCGGGCGATCAAAGATATTCGACTTATATTCCGGAATGGAGTTACCGTTATGATTTTATGGCTATAGGGAACTGGAAAGGCACTGTTGACAGAATAGGAGTCCTTGACGATCCTGCGACTCCTGTAGCATGGAAGGGAGTTAGGCCGCAAGTTATTTATGTATGGGTTGGCAAGTGGCATCAGATTTTATTAAATGGAAGTGTGCCGCCTTTGAAGGCTTTGAGGCGCGAGAAAATAAAACTCCGCAAGCTCTTTAATAAATCGGGCTTTAAATTTTATGCTCAAGACGTTCCGATTTTGACTCAACAGTCGAAGGCGTGGGGATATTATTGGCTTGGCGAGTTACATTTAAATACAGGAGAGTATTAACAGAAATGGCTACAATGTTAGTTTACAATACCGCGGCGGACTCCTTACCCGTAGCAATGACGAATGCAATCGCCCAGAACAGGACGAACGAGATCGAAAAAATAATTCACGGGATCATAACGATTGCTCACGAAAATGATTATGCACGCGGAAATCTCTGGCAAAATTTCTTGACTCATTTTATTTTGAGCAACGAGAACACTTTTTCTTTAGCGTGTGAACGCAAGCGCTTCGAGATTGGCTCGTTGAGAAAGGCGGTGTTTCATGACTTTGAAATCTTCATGGAAATTTTCAAGCTCCGTCACCCTGCAATGAGCATGATAGAAAATTATGAAAGCGACAATGACTCTTCCCCTGTTGTATTAATCAGCAAGTTCTTAGCATACGCCGACACGGCCAAAGAATTTTATGAACAGGTCACGAATTTTTACGAATGTAACGGTGTTGGGATATTTGCCTTCAATAAAGCCTTCAGGCTCGACAATAATGTTTTAACGCCGATAGCGAATGCTGATCTCAGTGACGTTACGCTGGACGACTTGACGGGCTACGAGATTCAGAAAAAGGAATTGCGGCGCAACACTGAAGCTTTTGTTAATGACCTTCCGGCGAATAATGTCTTGCTTTACGGTGACGGAGGAACGGGGAAATCGACGAGCGTTAAGGCGCTCTTGAATGAATATTACATGGACGGCCTGCGGGTGGTTGAGCTTTATAAGCATCAGTTCAAAGAGATTCCGAGCATAACGCGTGCTTTAAGAGCGCGTAATTACAAGTTCATAATTTTCATTGATGATCTTTCGTTTGAAGAGGACGAGAGCGACTTCAAATATCTCAAAGCCGTAATCGAAGGCGGAATAGCGACGCGCCCGGAAAATATTTTGATCTATGCAACGTCGAACCGCCGTCACATAATCCGGGAAGTCTGGAGCGACCGTGACGACATGGAACACAACGGCGACATTCATCGCTCTGATACTGTCGAAGAAAAATTATCGCTTGCCTCGCGTTTCGGGATAGCGATAAATTATTCGAGTCCTTCGCGTCAACATTATCACGCTATCGTGAAAGCCTTGGCTGAGAAAGCGGGCCTCTTGAATAAAATTTCGGACGAAGAATTATTTTACGGTGCTGACCGCTGGGAGATTCAGCACGGCGGAAAGACGGGGCGGGCCGCTCGTCAATACGTTGATTATTTATCGGGCTTGAGGACTGAAGAAGAATGATACTTTGAAAGCAACCCCCACCACGGCAAGCGGTTCCCCCTTCCCTTACAGGGACGGCCTTTGGCCCTATTCCCCTTAACAGGGGCGCAAAGCCGGAATATAAAAAATAAATCCTGCATGAACGAAGGAAAGTGACGAAGAATGGAAAATTTTTCAGAAGTGTCTTTCATGGATAAAAAAATTTCCGACCAAGATTTTCTGGAAATTATTGAAGAAGGTTCGGTTTCAAAAGTTATAGAAGCTATAGAAACCGGAGCTAATGTCAACGCTAAAGAGGAAGACGATTTCGGCTGGACTGCACTTATGTCGGCTGCATGGTCTGGTCATACAGAAGCTTTTACTGCCCTTATCAAAGCCGGGGCTGATATCAATGCTAAAGAGAAGAAATACGGCTTGACCGCACTGATGTTGGCCGTGATAGGGGGTAATACAGAAATTATCAATGTCCTCATAAAATCTGGAGCTGATATCAACGCTAAGAATAATGACGGAGATACGGCGCTGATGTTGGCTGTGTTTACGGGTAATATAGAAATTATCAATGCGCTTATCAAAGCCGGAGCTGATGTCAACACTAAAGAGAACAGACACGAAGGAACTATGCTGATGATATCGGCGGCAAAAGGGCATTCAGAAATTCTTAATGCTCTTACGAAAGCCGGGGCTGATCTCAACGCTCAAAGCAAATACGGTTCGACTGCTCTGATGTTGGCAACAGAGCAAGGCCATTTAGAAGCTGTCAAGATACTTATCAAAGCCGGAGCTGATCTGAATATTAAAAAGGGCAAAGGAAAGACTGCGCTTATGGAGGCCATCTCGAATGGTTACACAGAAATTGCCAATACGCTTATAAAAGCCGGAGCTGATGTAAATGCTAAAGACATAATCGCAAAGACTGCCTTAATGGAGGCCGCATATAAAGGCAATACAGAAATTGTTAATGCGCTTATTAAAGTCGGAGCTGATGTCAACGCTAGGGCCTACCTTGGTACTACTGCGCTAATTGAGGCCGCGTCAGAAGGGCATAGAGAAATTGTTAATGCTCTTATCGAAGCCGGGGCAAATCTAAACGAAAAAGCGAATGACGGTATGACTGCTCTGATGTGGGGCGCGATGATGGGGCATATAGAAATTCTTGATGTCCTCATTAAGGCCGGAGCTGATGTCAATCTTAAAGGGGAATACAACCGGACTGCGCTGATTTTAGCCGTCTTGAAAGGTCATACGGAAATTGTTAAAGCCCTTATAGAAGCCGGAGCTGATGTCAATGCTAAAGATAACGGCAACATGACCGCGCTTGACTATGCCCGTGATAATCCCAACTTCAAGGGCTCGCCCGTACTGAAACGCCTTGAGCAGTTAAGCAGATAATCAAGCTCGAAGCAAACTGGCCCTATCCCTCTTAACAATGGGCGCAAAGCCGAAAGGTTTTAAAAATAAATTTAGAATTAACTAAGGAGTGAAGAAACATGAAAAAATTTTTAACGGTTTGTTTGTTAGTAGCGTTTGCGTTTTCGTTGCCGGCATGGGGAGCAAAATCCACGAACAAAAGAATTTCTGACCAAGAATTTTTAGATATTGTAAAAGAAGGTTCAGCGTCAAAAGTTGTCGAGGCTATCAAGAGTGGCGAAAATGTCAACGCTAAAAACAACAACGGCAGGACTGCGCTGATGTACGCCACGGGGTATGGCGATACAGAAATTGTCAACGCCCTTATCAAAGCCGGAGCAGATATTAATGCTAAAGACAAAGATGGCAGGACTGCGCTGACGTTAGCATCGGTGAAGGGTAATACAGAAATTATCAATGTCCTTATAAAGGCCGGTGTTGATGTCAATACTAAAGACAACGACGGATTCACTGCATTGATGTGGGCGGCCGATCAAACCCATATAAAAGCTATCAACACACTTATCAAAGCCGGCGCAGATATAAACGTTAAAGAAAATGAATACGGCGCTACTGCACTAATGGGGGCCACGGCAGTAGGGGATTCAGAAGTTGTTAATGTGTTTATAAAATCTGGAGCCGATGTCAACGCTAAGGACAAGAATGGCAAGACTGCCTTGATGGCGGCTTCGGCAAATGGCCATATAGAAATTCTCAAAGCCCTTATCAATGCCAGTGCTGATGTCAACGCTACAGACAATGACGCTGTAACTGCACTGATGCAGGCTACAGGAAATGGGCGGACAGAAATTGTCAATGCCCTTATAAAGGCCGGAGCGGATGTCAACGCTAAAAACGAAGTCGGCGAGACTGCGCTGAGGAAGGCCGCGGTGTGTGGCCATACAGAAATTGTCAATGCCCTTATCGAAGCTGGAGCTGATGTAAACGCTAAAGACAATGACGGCGCTACTGCGTTGATGGCGGCCGCGTTTGACGGCCATACAGAAATTGTTAATGCGCTTATCGAAGCCGGGGCTGATGTCAACCCTCAAAACAAGAGCGGCTGGACTGCGCTGATGGCGGCCGCGTTTGACGGCCATACAGAAATTGTTAATGCTCTTATCGCAGCCGGGGCTGATGTCAACACTAAAGACAATGACGGTGTGACTGCGCTGATGGGAGCCGCAGATCAAGGTCATATAAAAATTATCAATATGCTAATCAACGCCAGTGCCGATATAGACGCTAAAGAAAATAAATACGGTGCTACTGTACTAATGGGGGCCGCGTATCATGGTTACACTGAAATTGTTAATGCTCTTCTCAAAGCCGGAGCTGATGTTGACGCTAAAAACAATGAGGGGGCTACTGCTCTGATGGTGGCCGTATTGAACGGCCATACAGAAATTGTCAACGCTCTTATCAAAGCCGGAGCCAATCTCAACACTAAAAACAATGAGGGTGCTACTGCGCTGATGTTGGCTGAGTTGAAGGGGCATATAGAAATTGTTAATGCAATTATCGAAAATGGTGCTGACGTAAACGCTCAAGATGATAAATACGGTATGACTGCGCTGATGTGGGCTGCAGATCAAGGTCATATAGAAATTGTCCACGTTCTTATAAAAACTGGAGCTGAGTTAAATGTTAAAAATTATTTAGCCGCAACTGCTCTAATGGCTTCAGCAGTGAATGGCCATACAGAAATTGTCAACGCCCTTATCGCAGCCGGAGCTGATGTCAACGCTAAAGACAACAGCGGCTTTACCGCGCTAATGTGGGCCACGTTTGACGGCCATGCAGAAATTGTTAATGCGCTTATCAAAGCCAGCGCTGATGTCAACGCTAAAGAAAAAAAATTTGGCCTAACTGCGTTGATGTTGGCCGCGCGTAGCGGTCATACGGAAATTGTCTATGCTCTTATCAAGGCCGGAGCCGATGATGCTATTGATAATAATGGAAGAATCGCGCTGATACATGCAGCAAGAAAGGGCACACCGGAAGCTGTAGAGGTGTTGATTGACGCAGGGTCTTACGTCAAGCAAAGAGACAAGGAAGGTAAAACCGCGCTTGACTATGCCCGTGAGAATCCCAAGTTCAAAGGCTCGCCCGTGCTGAAACGTTTAGAGCAGTTAAGCAGATAATCAGCTCATTGCCGAGTCACTTGCCTCCCCTGTGTAAGGGGTTAAAAAAATTTTTTTAGTGATAACCCCCACCACCGCAAGCGGTTCCCCTCCCCCGAGGGAGGCTAGGGCCGAGGGGGTTGTGGTTAGGAGATAAGCCGAAGGGGTTTTAGTTAAAAATTTTTATCCGCTCACAAAAATTTATCAGGAGAAAAAATCTAATGCACTTAATAACAAGTCATTTAAATACAGATTTCGACTCGCTCGCAAGCATGATAGCGATTCAAAAATTATATCCGGACGCTGTAATCTGTCCTCCAGGTTCAATGAGCCGCAAAGTCCGGGACTTCATGTCACGCCGCGGGCATCAATGGGCCGCTAAAATCTTAAAGCCCAAAAAAATTCCGCTTGATGAAGTTACGTTAATGATTGTCGTTGATACCCGTTCGCGTTCACGCATTGGCCCTTTCGCCGCTCTTGCCGGACGGCAGGACGTAGCCGTTCATGTTTATGACCACCACCCGCCGACCCAAGACGATATTCCTTGCGAAGAATTAGTATATGAACCTATAGGCGCAGTTACTACTATGATACTTGAACACCTGCTCAACGAACGCAAGGAAATTACTCCCGAAGAAGCTACGCTCTTCGCTCTGGGAATTTATGACGACACCGGCGCAATGACTTACGAAACTACAACCGAACGCGACATCGCCGCTATAAGTTATCTTCGTGAACTAGGCGCGGACTTGTCCGGGATTCTTGCTCAGGTCGAGTCCGATATGTCAGCCGAAGAAAAAAAATTGCTCGACACTCTAGCCGAAAATGCCAGAGAAATTTACATCAACGGCGCAAAAGTTTATTTGACTTGGGCCGAGACTCCGGAATACGTCCAAGGGCTTTCAGTCTTCGTGAACAAGCTCAAAGAATATTGCGACTCTCACGTCACTATAGCCGTAGTTAATAACGGCGGAAAAAAAGTTAATATAATCGCCCGTTCCGTTGAGGGAGTCTTAAACGTCAAGGAATTTTTATCGCCTTACGGAGGCAGCGGGCATTATCAAGCCGGAAGCGCTACCCTCAATGTCCGTGACGCTAAAGAATTACTGGATGAAATTCAAAGCAGGCTTGCTCAAGCTATAACGCCTTTAATGAAAGTTTCTGACATTATGACTTCTCCCGTTATTGCCGTAAGTCCTGACGCAAGAGTCGACGAAGGCTATCGAACTATGCTGCGATTCGGGATAATGTCGCTCCCCGTTGCCAACGCCGAAGGCGAAGCAGTAGGAATGATGACCCGGAAAGATTTAGACAAAGCTCCCCTTCACGGTCTTGACCGCGCAAAAATTTCAGACTTCATGACGCAGGGAGTCATTAGCCTTAATGCCGAAGCCTCGATTGACGAAGCTCATAGAATGATGGCGACTTACGGCTTTGAAAAAATGCCCGTGCTTAATCAACAGGGAAAGCTCGTAGGGACTCTTACCCGCGGCGATTTATTAAAAGCTCTTTATCATTCCGGCAACCTTTCAACCGAGGAACACTCACGCGACGAAACAGGCTTCTTATGGGTTGAAAACGTTGCGCATTTAATGGAAGACTCTTTCAGCTTGAAGACCCTTTCACTTTTAAGACGGGTCGGAGCTAAAGCCCAAGAGCTTGGCATGAGGGCTTACTTAGTCGGCGGAACAGTCCGGGATATTTTAATGGGAGTTCATAATCTTGACATAGATATTTCTGTCGAAGGTGACGCTGAAACGCTCGTAAGCTCATGGGACGAACCCGGCTGCAAGGCTACGCTTCACGGCCGTTACAAGACCGGCACAATAACTTTCCCTGACGGTGAGAAAGTTGACGTAGCGACAGCTCGAAGAGAATTTTATGAATATGCGGCGGCTGTTCCTGTTGTTCAGAATAGTTCTTTGAGGCAGGACTTAGGCCGAAGGGATTTTACTGTCAATGCTATGTCGATTTCTTTGAGCGATAACGACTGGGGGACTCTTACAGATAATTTCGGAGGGCGCGCCGATCTCAAGGATAAGCTATTAAAAATTTTACATAATCTCAGCTTCGTTGAAGATCCTTCACGAGTCCTTAGGGGGATTCGACTCGAACAAAGACTCAACATGAGCTTTGAAGACAATACTATGAGACTCTTGAAAAGCGCATTGAAGGGCGGCCTTCTTGAATGTCTTTCAACGACTCGAGTCCGGGCGGAGCTTGAATTGATTTCAAAAGAAGCCTGCTTTAAAAAAATCGTCAAGCGAATGATCGACTTAGGAGTCTGGGAGGCTCTTTTCCCCGGCATGAAGGTTACGGACAACGCCGTCCAGAGGCTGCACATAATGGAACATTTCATGACGCAGATAAAAAGACACGGGATTGATTTAAAAGGCGGCGAATGGTTAATCAAGATGGCTATAGTCTTGACGGAGTCCAGACAGGAAATAAAATTCGCGGCCCTTGACCGAATGAGTCTTAATCCTAACGAGCGCGATCAGCTCACAAAGTGTTTCATTCAATGGCCAAACGTTGAAAAATTCTGCTCGGCATTTCTAAAAAAAGAATTCAAGAATTCAGAGGCTTATTTATTCTTCAGTGATTACGGCCCTGTGCCTTTGATTTATTGGCTTACGTGTTTAAAATCTCCGGAGGCTCGGCGGTTGATTGCTCTTCACTTGGAAGTCTGGACGAACTTAAAAGGCCAATACACCGGAGCAGACTTGGGCAAGCTCGGCCTTAAAGGCAAGAAGATCGGCGAAGCTCTGAACGCTATCAAGCTCGCAATAATTGACGGCGAAATTAAAACTCATGAAGACGAAATTAATTTTGTAAAAAATAACGTGCTGTGACTTACAAAGCCTCCCCTTGGGGAGGTTTTTTTAACCTCCTCGCCACTCAGTGGCCTTATTTGAAAAGCAACCCCCTCGCCAGCAAGCTGGCCCTCTCCCCCTTCACAGGGGGCGCAAGGATTTTTTCAATATATTCTATTCCCTCTACGCTCTTGCCTCCCCTGAAAGGGGAAGTGGCCGAACTAAGTGAGGTCGGAGGGGTTGTGGTTAGAAGACAAAGGGAGGTGCCCTGAAAGGCCGGAGGGGTTGTGGTTAAAAAAATTTTTT
>JAFSSV010000127.1 GCA_017450825.1 Synergistaceae bacterium | reverse complement strand
TATGCTTCCTACTTCACCTGCTCCGGCACGTTCAAGCAAACGCGGCAGCATTTCAAAAACCGAAGGAGTATAGCCCCGTGTCGCCGGAGGCTCGCCTATAGCAAGCCCTATTTCTCTTTGAGCGCGGGCAACACGCGTCACCGTATCCATCATTAATAAAACGTCCTTGCCCTGATCTCTAAAATATTCTGCTATAGCCGTAGCCGTCATAGCTGATTTTAATCTTATCAGCGCAGGCTGATCCGAAGTCGCTATAACTAAAACTGAACGCTTCAAACCTTCCGGCCCTAAGTCGCGCTCAATAAATTCACGAACTTCGCGGCCTCGTTCTCCTACAAGTGAAATTACATTGACATCAGCCGTTGTGTAGCGGGCCATCATGCCAAGCAAAGTACTTTTGCCAACGCCTGATCCTGCAAAAATTCCTATACGCTGTCCCTTGCCTATCGTCAACATTCCGTCAACGACTCGAACTCCTACTGAAAGCGGAGTATCTACCATTTTTCGCCTTAACGGGTGAGGCGGCATTGCATACAACGGATAAAAATCAGTCGCGGCTATAGGGCCTTTGTCGTCAATAGGATTGCCAAGACCGTCAAGGACTCTCCCTAAGAGCGCTTCGCCTACGGGAACTTCAAGCGGTCTGTTAGTCGACACAACGTCACAGCCCGGGCCGACTTCCTGCAAAGCCCCCAAGGGCATTAATAAAACTCTGTCCTCACGGAAGCCAACAACTTCGGCATTCAATTCATGCGAACCGTCACGAAAGCAAATATGACAAAGGTCACCGACTCTCACATCAGGTCCTTGAGACTCGGCGACAAGTCCTACGACTTTTACAATACGGCCGTTTATTTTTATTAAAGGCTTTTGAAGTAAATCAACAGAAAATAACTGGAATAAATCAACGTCTTCTAAAACGTTCATGAGCTTAGCCTCTTGGCTTAAAAAAATTTTTTCTTAATTTTTCTGGGACTGCTGGAAAATTTCATCGACCACGCTTTCAACTTGAGCAAGTTGAGTCTTCCAGCGGGCATCATAGACTCCAAGACTCGTTTCGATTATGCAGCTCCCGTTTTGAACATTGGGATCTGATTTCAATTCGACCCGCTTTGCTCCCCGGAGGGCCTCCTGAAATTTTGAATCTAATTCTCCCTCAATTTTTTTTATATCATCAGGCGACACGTAAATTAAAATTTGATTCTTATCGCTAAGCCTTGAAAGCAATTCAGACAAGACCGAGTCAATAGTATCCGGGTTAAGCTCGACCTGTTTAAATAACATTCGCTCTAACATTTTCGACCACATGCGAATCATTTTAGGCTGATGAAGTTTAACAAGTTCAGAAAAATTTTCGTCGAGCTTTTTCCCTACGGTTTCGATAACACCGGCAAGACCCGAAAATTTTTGAAGATATTCTTTCTCTACGTCTTCGCGTGCTTTCTTCAAGCCTTCTTCATAGCCTTTGATCTGTCCTTCGGAGATAGCCTGCTCGCGTGCCTTGTCTGCGATTTTTTTTGCATTGGACTGTGCTTCGGCCTCAAGATTTTTTCTGCGCTTCTCGTAATCTGATTTAATGCCGCCGATCTCACGTTCTAATTTATTTTTTGCTTCAGTGAGTTCGGCGTTAGCGACTTCGGCATTGCTCAAGCTGTTAGTGAGGGCTTTAATTTGAGCGGCTAACTCTTCAAGCTCTTTATTACTTGCGGCTGGAGGGTGCTTGACTTGAATCTTCGGGGCGCTTGAAGGCGCGGCGGGTTTATGCTGAACGGGCTTAGGCTCGCTTGAAGGTTTAGTGCCTTCCTGTTTAATTTCGCTTTCAAGTATGCCGATCTTGACGGCTTGCGGCAATAGCCTGACCGTCCGCAACACTCTTTGATGAGCAATACTAGACAATCATATCGTCCCCTCCGCCGGAGGCTATGACTATTTCGCCCTGTTCTTCGAGGCCGCGGATAATATTTACGATCTTCTGCTGAGCTTCTTCCACGTCCTTTACGCGCACCGGGCCCATGAAGTCCATATCTTCCTGTAACATTTCGGCGGCACGTTTTGACATGTTCTTGAGGTATTTAGTCTTGAGGTCTTCAGTAGCGCCTTTGAGGGCGAGGCTGAGTTCTTTCATATCGACCTCACGCAGTACGCGCTGTAAAGATCTGTCGTCGAGTCTCATAGAGTCTTCGAACACGAACAAACGCTTTTTAATTTCTTCGGCTAGTTCGGGATCATTTTCTTCTAAGTACTCCATGATATTGCGCTCTGTTGCGCGGTCGGTGCTGTTGACTATCGCGACTACTGCGTCAATTCCGCCTGCAACTGTGAAGTCTTGGCCCATAACGCTGCTTAACTTACGCTCAAGCACTCTTTCAACCTCCCTTAAAACTTCCGGGGTAATTCTATCCATGTTAGCGATTCTTTTTGTAACATCGGCCTGTAAGATCGGGTTAAGGCCGCTGAGAATCATAGCCGCCTGAGTTGGCTCAAGATAAGAAAGAATTAATGCTATAGTCTGCGGGTGTTCGTTCTGAATAAAGCCAAGTATCTGGCCTGCGTCTGTATGTCTCATGAAATCGAACGGCTTAACCTGTAAACTTGCAGTAATTCTTGTGAGCAATGCCTGCGCCCGCTCCGGGCCAAGCGCCTTTTCGAGAACATCTCTTGCATATTCAACACCTCCACGCGCCATAAACTCACGGGCCATTAAAATTTCCTGAGCTTCTTTCAAGACCGTGAGCTTAACATCCGGCGATACCTTTCTTAAATTTGCTATCTCAAGCGTAATTAATTCTATTGTGCTGTCGTCGAGCTTCTTATAAACTTCCGGGGCAATGTCAGAACCAAGCGACACCATTAAGACTGCTGTCTTCTCCCGGCC
Organism: Synergistaceae bacterium; assembly: GCA_017450825.1. Classification (GTDB taxonomy): domain Bacteria; phylum Synergistota; class Synergistia; order Synergistales; family Aminobacteriaceae; genus JAFUXM01. The sequence goes on along the minus strand of JAFSSV010000127.1, from coordinate 2,559 downwards.
TGTCAAGCCTTTGCTGTCTGATTTTTCTTCTCGCGGCATTTTCTTTTAAACTCCTTTACTCGTTTGAAAGCCATTCATTCACAAGCGTAGCTATCTCGTCAGGGTGACTCTTTGCGTAGGCTTTGAGCTGCTCTTCAAGTACGGCCATCTCACCCTGGAAGGCAAGCAAATCCGGCGAAGTGAGCATCTCTTGAATCGTCGGGACTTTCTTTCCCTCGGCTTCGATTTCCTGAATAGCAAGACGCGCCCTCTTCATTCGGAGCCATACATAGAAAGCTATTCCCAAAACCAAAAGCACAAAGCCAGCAGCAACAGAACCGTATATTAACTTCCACATTCTGTCCTGTTTAAGCTGATCGGCCATAGCGTCAGCAAACGCCGTAGAGAATCTCATAGCCCTTACGACTAAGCTGTCGCCGCGCTCTTTATTAAAACCAATCGCCGAAGAAATTACTTCCTGTAAAGCTTCGAGTCTTTCCTCTGTAATCTCGTTATATTTATCGTCAATCAAAACTGAAGCGGACAAGCGGCGGACTCCTCCCGGCGTTACGACCTGATCGCCCTTGCGCGTGCTTATCTCGTAATTAGTCGTAGAATTTGAACGGTTATATTCGCTGTCTACTGTGTTGGAATTTATCGCGTAGCCCGGAATATTTGTCGTAGTTCCCGGGTTGCCGTTGACGGGGTTGCCCTGGCCTGTATAACTTTCTTCCTGACGTTCATTGCTTCGCGGGACTCCGGTGCCTGTGTCTGGATTGGGGGTGTATTCGACATAAGAACTTGTACGCTTGTCGAAGTCTAAATCAATTCTTACTCTTACGACGGCGCTTCCGGGGCCGAAGACCTGTTCGAGCATAATCCGGACTTTATTTTCAAGTTCGCGCTCGTGCTGTCGTTCGAGTTCACGCTGAACGGAAGTGACAGTGTTAGTTCCGTCAGGGTTGTACATTATCATAGAGTCCGAGATCATATCCGAAAGGATTCGCCCGTTAGTATCAACGACCGTCACCGCGTCAGGCTCTAGGCCATCAACGCTGTGAGCTACCAAGTGAATTATGGATTTAACTTGCGTTGGCCCGATTGTAGCGCCTTGACGCAAACGCAACAAAACAGAAGCTGTCGAAGGCTTCTGCTGTTCAAGAAATAATCTTTGCTCCGGAATAACGACACTGACCCGGGCGTTCTCTACCTGTGACATTTGAGCGATAGTTCGGGCGAGTTCGCCTTCGATAGCGCGGGTATAATTTATTCTCTGCTGAAATTCGCTCATGCCCATTTTAGAGTCGTCGAAGAGTTCAAAGCCCTTAGCCCCGCCCTTGGGTAAGCCAAGCTGCGCAAGCGTCAAACGCGTTTCGTAGATTGCTCCGCCCGGCATTAAAATTGCGTTGCCTTTTGGATCGAGTCGATAGGGCAAATTATTTTCTTTTAAATAGTCAACTATTGCGGCTTGGTCTTCGACTTCGAGGCCGGCATATAAAGGCTCGTAATTTGTTTTGCCGGTCATGAAGATCAGCGCTCCAAGACCTCCGAACACCGCAATAACAGCAAAGATAATTGAAATTCTCTGCCAAAGTTTAAGGGCCGCCCAAAAAGTTAAAAAAGAAGCTGCCCAACGCCGTATACTGTCCATGATAAGTCAAATTTTTTTAGCCGGTTACTCTGGAAAGTGCCTGGTAAGCGTCAAGAAATTTATTTCTCACTTCCATGACGAGTCGCAGTGCTGTATCTGCTCTTGATGAGGCCAAGACGACTTCGGAAATATCTTCGACCTCACCGATCGCGAGATCTCTGATTTTTTGCTCAGCCTGGAGTTGAAGGGAATTTACATTTTTGATTGAGTCCGACAGCATATCTTCGAATGAAAGCCTCGGAGCTTCTTTAGTATGTCCATATTCGTTCTTTGCTTTTTGAAGTGCGATTTGCGAATTATACACGCTTCTCGTGGCTTCATGAGTTCCGTTTTGTCCATATACTTGTGAAAAATCTATAAGCAGACGCTCCATCAAATAAGCCTCCCGATCAAATAGTAATTTATTTTTATCGCTCCGTCGATATGCTTCATAATTTTTTTATTTATGATTCTATGCTGAAGCCGGGCGGCCTCTTCCTAAGACTCGCCGGTCATAAATTTTTTTCGCCCTCTCTAATTTTTTCTCTTCGTAATTTTACACCCGTAAGCCTTGATTTTTAACGCGTGTGATTTTTGGGGGAAGAGATCTCTTCATAATATGGGCGCAAAATAATTTCTGATTATACACTATAGGGCCTTGTCCTTAAAATTTTTTTTGTGGAAGCAACCACCTTGCCGCCTCTCCCTTTCTTTTAGAGATAACCCCCTCGCCAGCAAGCTGGCCCTCTTTTAACAAACCTCCACCACCGCAAGCGGTTCCCCTCCCCCGAGGGAGGCTAGGATTTCTGCTACACAAAGCCTCCCCTTGGGGAGGTGGTGAACGAAGTGAACCGGAGGGGGTTGACATTAAAAAGGGGAGGTGGCCGGTCGCGCAGCACGCCGAAGGCTCTGAAAGGAGGTCGGAGGGGTTAATTTTTTAAAAGGGGAGG
>JAFSSV010000126.1 GCA_017450825.1 Synergistaceae bacterium | reverse complement strand
GGGGGGTTGCCCTCCAAGAGGGCCGCCTGCGGCGAGGGGGATTATCTTCCAAAAATTTTTGCATAACTTACGCAATTTTTTTTTCGGAAAATTATTTATAATTATCTCTAACAAAATTCACTTACTCTTCAAATTAAATTTTTACTGTATAAATTTTTTTCGGGAAATCCTCTGCGCGATTCTTTTTAAGATTGAGCAGTGGAAAAATAAAATTTTAAATTTTTTCAGGAGGTTTTCTATCGTGAAAAAGCATGTTGTATTATTAGCAGCAGTTGTTTTGGCAGTATCAGCCGTGGCCGCTTGGGCCGCTACTGATGCACTTGTTGGAGCTTGTATCTACAAGTTTGACGACACGTTCATGACCGGAGTCCGTAACGCAATGCGCGCCGAAATGGAACGACAGGGCGGCGAACTTGAGATCGTTGACTCACAGAACAGACAGCCCACACAGAACGATCAGGTTGACGCTTATATTTCAAAAGGCGCTAACGCTCTTATCGTCAACCCTGTTGACCGTACAGCAGCCGAGCCTCTTATGGCAAAGGCCAAGGCCGAAGGACTCCCGATAGTCTTCGTAAACCGTGAGCCTTATGCCGAAGTCATGGGCGCTTATGACAAGATCTGGTACGTCGGAGCAAAGGCCGAAGAGTCCGGCACTCAGTCAGGACAGATTATCGTTGATTACTTCAAAGCCCACCCCGAAGCCGACAAAAACAAAGACGGCAAAATCCAGTACATCATGATCCGCGGCGAGCAGGGACATCAGGACGCTACACTCAGAACTGAATACTCAACGAAGGCTATGAAAGAAGGCGGCTTCGAGATCGTAGAGCTTGGAAACGATACAGCCAACTGGGACAAAGTTCAGGCTACAGACAAAATGAAGGGCTTTATCTCAGCCGTAGGCGTTGACAATATCGAAGCAGTCCTTGCCAATAATGACGATATGGCACTCGGCGCAATCGAAGCCCTTAAAGCTGAAGGCTATAACCTCGGCGATGCCAAGAAATATATCCCTGTCGTAGGCGTTGACGCTACAGCCCCGGCCCTTGAGGCTATGAGCAAAGGCGAAATGCTTGGCACAGTTCTTAATGACGCCGACAACCAGGGCATAGCCGCTGTAAAAGTCGCTGTCGTTGCTGCTGACGGCAAAGAAGTCACCGAAGAGTCGATCGGCTACAAGATCACTGACGGAAAATATATCTGGATCCCTTATCAGCCCGTTACTGTTGAAAATTACAAAAACTTCATGAAATAAAAGTGTGAATTTTTTGGCCCCCGTTAAAAAATTTTTTTCGGGGGTCTCTTTTAAATTTTTAAATGGTAAAAACGAGAGGTGAATTTTTTTGCGTAAAATCTTTATACTTGCATTAACTTTCCTGCTTATCTTTTCATTCGCGGCTTCAGCAGAAGAAATTAAAATAGGCTCTTGTATTTACAGATTTAATGACGCTTTCATGCTCCGCTTCAGAAATTCCATGAGCGCGGAAAGCGAAAAACTCGGCGCTAAAATCGAACTTGCTGACGGCCAAGACAATCAGGCTATTCAAAATGAACAGATCGACTCTTACATTCTTGAGGGCGTAAAGGTCTTAATCGTTAATATCGTTGACCGCATGACCGCACAGCCTATAATCGACAAGGCCAAGACCGCCGGAATTCCCATAGTCTTTATAAACAGAGAACCGCCGCTTGAAATGCTCAACACTTACGACAAAGCTTATTACGTCGGAGCAAAGGCCGAAGAGTCCGGCACTGAAGAGGGCGAATTAATCGCTGACTATTTCAAAAATAATCCCGACGCTGATAAAAATCATGACGGCAAACTTCAATTTATAATGCTCAAAGGACAGAACGGACATCAGGATATGATCCTGCGCTCAAAATATTCTGTCGAAGCTATCAAGAATGCCGGCATTGAACCCGTAGAGATAGCAAGCGCTATAGCCAACTGGGACAAACTTCAGGCTATGCAGATCATGAACGGCTTTGCAATGTCAATCGGCCCGGAAAATATCGAAGCCGTTATCGCCAATAATGACGAAATGGCCCTCGGCGCAATCGAAGCATTAAAGAACAGCGACTATAACAAAGGCGACAAAGCTTTTTATATTCCTGTCGTTGGAGTTGACGCTAACGCTTCAGCCCTTGACGCAATGGACAAAGGCGAAATGTTAGGAACTGTTCTTAACGACGCGGACAATCAAGGCACAGCAGCCGTGAGACTCGCCCTTGCTCTGGCAAACGGCACGGATCTTAAATCAATCGGGTATGAAATCACGGATAATAAATATATTTGGATACCCTATCAAAAAGTTACAAGAGGTGAGAACAAGTGAGCGAGTACTTACTCGAAATGAAAAATATAACAAAGACCTTCCCCGGCGTTAAAGCCTTGGACAACGTAAATTTAAATCTAAGAGCCGGAACTGTTCACGCCCTCATGGGTGAGAACGGCGCGGGAAAGTCTACGCTTATGAAATGCCTTTTCGGAATTTATAACCCGGACGGCGGAGAAATTTATCTCGAAGGCAAGAAAGCAGAAATCCATTCAGCCCGACAGGCTATGGACAAGGGAATCGCAATGGTACATCAGGAGCTTCACCCTATAAGATTCCGTTCTGTCATGGAAAATGTTTACTTGGGACGCTTCCCCGGTCATGCCGGAGTCGTTGACCATAAAGCAATGTACGAGAAGACCAAGGCTCTTTTTGAAGAGCTTGAGCTTGACGTTGACCCCTTGGCCCTAGCCGGTGAACAGTCCGCGGCAATCTTGCAAATGATGGAAATCGCCCGCGCTGTCGATATGAAGGCCAAGATAATAATTCTTGATGAGCCTACGTCTTCGCTTTCAGACCGTGAAGTCGATCACCTGTTTAAAATTATTAACAGGCTTCGCGCTCAAGGAGTTGCTTTCATTTATATATCTCACAAAATGAAAGAGATCCTTCAGATTTCCGACGAAGTAACTATCATGCGCGACGGCCAGTACGTTGGAACTTGGCCCGTAGTTGACAAGGCAACGGGCGAAAAGCTTACAATCGACTTTATCATTAAACAAATGGTCGGCCGTGAAATGACAAATCAATTCCCGCCGCGTGAAGGCAAGCCTAGTGACGAAGTAGTCTTGAAAGTTGAACATGTCTGCTCGCCGCTCAAAAAATCTTTCCAAGATGTTTCGTTTGAATTACATAAGCAGGAAATTTTAGGCATCGGCGGTCTTGTCGGGGCACAGCGTACGGAATTTGTCGAAGCTCTTTTCGGACTTAGGGGAATCGCCAGCGGACAAATTTATCTCAACGGCGCAAAATATTCTGCTAAGAATCCCGGCTTCGCGAAATCCCGCGGCCTTGCTCTTCTAACAGAAGAAAGACGAGCGACAGGAATTTTCGGAATCCTTCCTATTCTTGAAAATACCGTCATAGCCAATCAGAAAAATTATGCAAGTTTAGGAATTCTCAACGAGCATAAAATGAGAGTCGAAGCCGATAAAGAATGCAAAAAATTAAACGTCAAGACCCCGAGCCTTGAGACTTTAATTCAAAATCTTTCCGGCGGAAACCAGCAGAAAGTTTTAATAGCGCGCTGGCTTTTAACGAATTCAGATATTCTGATTCTTGATGAGCCTACGAGGGGAATTGATGTCGGAGCAAAGTATGAAATTTATAACATCATGCTTGAACAGATTTCTCTTGGGCGTTCGATAATAATGATCTCGTCCGAAATGCCGGAGCTTATGGGCATGTCCGACAGAATCATGGTCATGTGTGAAGGAAGAGTAACCGGCTTCTTGAACAAAGGCGACTACTCACAGGAAAAAATTATGGCGCTTGCGACTCAATTCGCCGGGCGCGGTAAAGAAAATACTGCGGCTTAAATTTTTACACTTAGTAAGAAGGAGAAAATTTTTATCATGGCAGAAATTCAAACTTCAAAGAAAAAACGTCTTTTCACGGTCTGCGGGCTTATTGTTCTTTTGCTTGGCATAGCGCTTTATTTTGCCAAGGCTCCTTTGGGCCTCAACAGGAAGATTTATGACCTTCCTATCTTTTTAATTATTATCGGGCTTGGTTTTGCCTGCAAGGGTTTCATGATGAAGCCGGGCGAGGGCGAGCTTGTGCTTTCCAAAAAAGCCTTCGGGGAATTTTTGACGAACAACGCTATCCTGCTTGCAATGCTTGTCTTGGTTGTTGTAATTTGTATCTTGCAGCCGCGCTTCATGCAGGTAAGAGTTGCGCTTGATATTCTCACGCAGTCTTCGACAAAATTAATCATGGCGCTTGGAATTTGCTTTACGCTTTTAATCGCCGGTACAGACCTTTCGGCGGGCCGCATGGTCGGACTTGCCTCTGTCGTTTCGGCCTCAATGCTCCAGACTGCGACATACGCTAACAGGTTCTTCCCGGATCTTCCGCAGGTTCAGTTATGGATGCCGATCGTTATAGCTATCGTTGCCTGTATGATCTTTGGGGCGTTGAATGGATTCTTAGTAGCGAAATTTGACATGCACCCGTTCATAGCGACGTTAGCCGTTCAGGTTATTATTTACGGAGCTTGTTCGCTTTATTTCGATATGCCTCCCAACAACTCACAGCCTATCGGAGGAATTCGCCCGGACTTTGCACAGCTCGGCCAGATGAGATTATTATCCGGACTTTACAGGGGCTTCCCCGGAATTTCTATCTTGATTCCTATCGCTGTAGTAATTTGTATAGTTATCTGGTTTATTCTTAACAAGACAGTTTTCGGCAAGAACGTTTACGCTATCGGCGGCAACAGGGAAGCGGCGGTTGTTGCTGGTATCAACGTATTCAGAAACATTATGGGAATTTTCATTCTTGCCTCGTGCCTTTACGGTATCGCCGGAGTTCTTGAGGCGGCCCGTACAGCCGGAGCTACTAACAACTACGGCAACGGCTACGAGCTTGACGCTATCGCGGCCTGCGTTGTCGGCGGCGTATCGCTCAGCGGCGGTATCGGAAAAGTCGGCGGAATTGTCATGGGCGTTTTGATCTTCACGATAATTCAGTACGGCCTTCAGTTTATTAACGTGTCGCCTATGTGGCAGCAGGTTATAAAGGGCGTAATTATCGCCGTTGCTGTTGCTATTGACCTTACGAAGTACCGCAGAAAATAAAATAGAAAAAAGCTGCTCCTAAGGGGTGCTTTTTAAAAAATTTTTTGCTATAATGCCTAACGTTGAAATTTAATAAAAATTTTTTTTCAGAGGTGTTTTTGTTATGAAGTTAAAGAAGTTAGTTTGGCCTTTGTTGCTTCTCGTTGCTTTGTGCCTCATTTCCGGAGGCTGCGGCGGCGGCAGTTCAAGTTCGTTCTACGGAAATTCCGGCGGCGGTTCCGGCGATATTTCTCCTGACGTTTCTCCTGATGTTTCGCCTGATGTTTCTCCTGATGTTCCTACTCCGGCGTGGGTTGGAAGCTATCACGGTTACGGAACTGTTACGTCCGGCGATGACTCAGTTTCAGCAGACGTAATTATTGAGCTTTTAAAGCCTACGCTGAAGACATCGGCCTGGATAGATGAAGCTATGTTCTCAAGTTACATTATCGTTGACGGCAAGCCTGTAGAAAGTCAGGACAGTGTAGCTGCTACTGTTATGGTTGAAGACACGAACAGCAATGACTTTACGGTCGAGACCGACGACGGCAATACCGAGCTTCATATGACAGTAAGCCCTGACAGCTCATTCGTTATGACCGGAAACATCGGCAATTTCGAGGTTGAAGACTTTGCCGGTACTAAGGCAGACTCAGACACCCCGACTGACGACACGATTTCGGCTTCGGACTTGGCAGGACGCTGGAAGATTGATGCCTTAGTTTTAAGCGGTGATAACTCAACGGATGTATCAGCCTCTTTCGACAGCAGCATTCTTATTACGGAAAATAATTTAATCATACTTCACGTCCTTAATGTTTATTCTAATGACAACTCGGCGACCTCCCCGACGATTGAGAGCTTGGATCTCGGCAAGATCTCTTTCACGAAGATAGCCGGAAGTTATTACGAGCTGAATGTCAGCTCTGACTCTGTTACAAGCGACAGCAGCATCGTTTTCGACAGTGCTACAACGGCTACGGCGTACTTTGATTTCGCTGTCTCCCGCGACACACAGGTTGTTAAGTTAGCGGGAACGTATGACTTAACGAAAGTGACAGACCCTATTATAATTTCATCGGCTGATTTGTTCGGCACATGGAGCGGCGATAACTTTGTTGCCTTCAGGCTCCGGAATACGTCGGAGTCAATGTCAATAGCGTCATATGATAACGTTCCTGTGGTCTTGGCTTTGAGCATGGACACGATTGCAAGCGGTGATACCAGCGTTGATGTTCCGGTCTTCTATATGTCTGCTGATGTACCCGGCGTGGGAGCTAGGCTTGATTCATTTGACCTTAACCCGGAGCTTGTTTTTAATGTAGACGATACATTAGTTTATGCTATAACTCGCGGCAATTCATACGTAAGCATTGACACAAAAATAGCCATTACAGAGAGCAGCGATAAAGAGTCCGCTCAGGTAATTTGGTCGACAAATATGAAAACAAGTATGGATGTTTCTGTTCATACTTCCATGGTCGGCTACATAGAGAAGATCTCGGACACTGTAAGCAACGACAACTTTTATGCGAAATAACGAAGAAACAAAAGAGACTCCCTTCGGGGAGTCTTTTTTTTAATATATAAACCTTGATATAATAGCCGATATCCACAATACTTGATTATTTATTAATAAAAATTTTTTATCGAGGTGTCTTTATTATGAAGTTAAAGAAGTTAGTTTGGCCTTTGTTGCTTCTTGTTGCGTTGTGTTTGATTGCAGGAGGTTGCGGCGGCGGTGGCTCAAGTTCGTTCTCTGGAAATTCCGGCGATGTTACTCCGACACCGATTCCTTCCGGCGATGTTACTCCGGCATGGGTAGGAAGCTATCACGGCTACGGAAATATTCTATCTTTCGATGAAACAGCTTCAGAGGACATATCAGCAGACATAATTATTGAGCTTGCTCTGCCTAGGGTGAAGGCGACAGCTTCGGTAGATGCAGCGCTGTTCTCAAGTTTTATTATCGTGAACGGCAAAGTCTTACAGAGCGAAGATAAAGTAGCTGCTACTGTTAGTAGTGATAGCTCGGATCACTTCTTGATTGAGACTACCGACAGCAATACTATACTTGGAATGACATTAACTTCTGATAGCTCATTTGTTATGACCGGATTTCTCGGCGACTACGTGGTTAAAGACTTCGCTGTCACTAAAGCAAGCAAAGGCACACCTACTGACGACACGATTTCGGCTTCGGACTTGGCAGGACGCTGGAAGATTGATGCCTTAGTTTTAAGCGGTGATAGTTTAGCGAACGTGCCGTCAAAGAGTGATTGGGACTGGATGGCAAGGTCAAACGTGTGGTCAGTGGACGTGTCAGGGTCTTTCGACAGCAGCATTCTTATCACGGAAAATAATTTCATCGTGCTTCACGTCCTCGCTGCTACTCAGTCATTTGACCCAACTTCAGACGCGACAGAACCGGTGACTATTCCGACGATTGAGAGCTTGGATCTCGGCAAGATCTCTTTAACGAAGGTGGCCGGAAGTTATTACAAGTTTAATGTCAGCTCAGACTCTGTTACAAGCGATAGCAGCATCGTTTTCGACAGCGCTACAACGGCGACGGCGTACTTTGATTTAAGAGTCTCCCGCGACACTGACGTTATTAATATCGCAGGAACGTATGACTTAACGAAAGTGACGGGCGCTATTAAGATTTCATCGGCTGATTTGTTCGGCACATGGAGCGGCAATAACTTTATCGCTCTTAATAGGACAGACACTCCTTATATAATCTATCCCAACGTCCCGGTAGTGTGTGCTTTGAGCATGGAGAAGATTACAAGCGGTGATACCAGCGTTGATGTTCCGTACTTCTATATTTCTGCTGACATTCCTGGTGATATTAATCATTCCATGTTGTTTGCGCTTAAGCCGGAGCTTGTTGTTAATGTAGACGATACATTAGTTTATGCTTTAACTCGCACCTATTCAGTGAGCAGCGTGGACATGAAAGTAGCCATTACAGAGAACAGCGATAAAACTTCGGCGCAGTTAATATGGTCGTCAAGTTTTGCGTCCGGGGATTCATCTGCGCGTACCTCCATGGTCGGCAACATAGAGAAGATCTCGGACACTGTAAGCAACGACAACTTTTATGCGAAATAACGAAGAAACAAAAGAGACTCCCTTCGGGGAGTCTTTTTTTATAGCAAGCACATTTAAAAAACTATAACCCCCTCGCCAGCAAGCTGGCCCTCTGTTGGAAAGCAACCCCCCTGTCAACGAGTTGACCCTTTTGGAGAACAACCCCCCTGTCAGCAAGCTGACATCCCCCCTTTCAGGGGGGACGAGAGAGTTTTTCAATACCTTCTATTTCCTTTAAACTCTTGCCGCCCCTGAAAGGGGAGGTGCCTGAACGAAGT
>JAFSSV010000125.1 GCA_017450825.1 Synergistaceae bacterium | reverse complement strand
TAGTTAAAAAAATTTTTTAATAATAACCCCCTCACCAGCAAGCTGGCCCTCTCTTCAAAGACCCCCACCACCGCAAGCGGTTCCCCTCCCCCGAGGGAGGCTAAGATTCCTGCTACACAAAGCCTCCCCTTGGGGAGGTGGTGAACGAAGTGAACCGGAGGGGGTTGCCTTTCAAAAAATTTTTTTAATAATAACCCCCTCGCCAGCAAGCTGGCCCTCTCCCCCTTTACAGGGGGCGCAAGAACGAAGTGAGCCGGAGTGGGTTGCCTTTCGCTAAGCAATCAACAGCCCGTTACGCAAGCCGTTAATACTCACGATACAGGACTTGGCCTCAAGAATTTTCAGCGCCGAAAAAACTATGCAGGCACTCCCCAAAATAATATCCGCCCGCGAAGCTGGAAGCCCGATAACATTCTCTCGTTCTTTTAAAGTTAAAGCGGCATAGAGTTCAATCTGACGAGCAACGTCACGCAAAGTCAATTCGCTCCCGTGAAGCTCGGTCGGGCAAAAAGTTTCACAGGCAAATTTAACGCTGGCCATAGTAACTACTCCTCCGCCTACGCCCAAAATCTTCGAGCCTTTAATCTTGAATGTGTCGATCTTATTTTCAAGCAAGATTGCTTTTATATATTCGATCGCCGAGTCACATAAAGATTTTTTTACAGGCTTGTCGCGTTCGTTAAAAAATTTTTCTGAAATTATTACTGCTCCGATTGGAACGCTCACGATTTTTTTTACAGCTCCGCCCGAACCGCAAACAAATTCCGTACTCCCTCCGCCCGTGTCGAACATAATTACATCGCCGGGAAAATTAAATCCGTCCACAGCTCCAAGCCATGAATATCTCGCTTCGTCTTCCCCCGAAAGAACATGAACTTCAAAGCCCGTCGCGTCCTTCACCATTTTTAAAAATTCTTCGGAGTTCTTGGCACTCCTCAAGGCCATTGTCCCGGCTATAAAAATTTCAGCCTGAAATTTCTGTGCAGTCTTTACCATTTTTAGAACAGTGCCGCAGGAAATTTTCATGCTTTCAAGACTCAACGTCCCGTCCCTCGTCATGCCCCGGCCAAGCCGTACAACTTCCGTTTCATCACGCAATAAATTAACCCGGCCGTTTTTAATTTCAGCCAGACGCATTGTTATTGAGTTGCTCCCAATGTCAATCACAGCTCTAATCATTTTTATTTTTCTCCTTGAGCCGGGCAAAAGACTCCTGAAGCACAAAGAAAAACGCCGTAGCCGGAATCGTCAGCAACAGACCAAGAGTCCCCGCCAGACTCTGGACAATCTCTTGAGCTATATAAGGATCGTTAAGCACGCCCTGAAGTTCAACGCCGGCGCTTGAAATTAATATCGCCATAGGCAGCGAGCTTCCCATGTAAGCAAGTATCAGCGTGTTAATCATGCTCCCAAGGACTTCACTTCCGACATTAAGCCCCGCGCTTAAAAGTCTGTCAAGCGGAATATCTTTATCATAGTCAACGAACTCCGACATCGAAGCCGTAACTGATACGCTTACATCCAAGACAGCTCCAATCGAACCGATCAAGACCGAAGCAAGCAGCACCCCCCGCATGTTCAAAAACGGCAAGGTCGAAGCAAGCAAAGCCGCTCCTTCCCCGGCAAGCCCCGACAGCTCCCAGAGATAAACCATAAGCGTTCCGCAGATAAATCCCCCGAAGGCTCCCCCAAGAGATCCAAGAAAGGCAATGAAAATATAGTTAATATGCTTAATGACGCATAGAGTCGTAGCGGCCGAAATCACTACGACCGAAGCAAGAGCAATTTTTACAGGATCATAGCCAAGAGTCATTAACGGGATCATTAAGAAAACTAAAAGAATTATCGAAGCTCCAAGCCCAAGGAGCGCAAGAAATCCCCGATAACCCGCCAAGGCTATAAGCAAAGCACAGACCGCAAAGACTACCCCCGCAACCGAAGGCACCCTGAACGAGTCCGCGATTGAATACTGAACGCTCCCGTCCTCAAAAATATCCCATACTAATAAATATCTTTGCCCGTCTTGAACTCTTAAAGAGCTTGCGGCGAGTCGAACTGTCCTGACGCTCAAGACTTCCCCGCTTCGTGAGCCGGACAAAATTTTTATCACTGTGTCGCGCTCGTAAGTAGCGTATGAGTCCTCGCCTCCTCCTTCAGACTCTTCAGAAGGAATTAAACTCTCCGGCCCCGACTCGATAACGCGGACGATTAAAGACTCCTGATTGCTCCAGTTCGTAACGGTCAAGTAATCTACAGCATAATAAAACGCCAGCGACAAAGCCAGCGCTAAAAAAATTCTGATTAAAAATTTTTTCATAACTAAAAATTCATTCCTTGTTCTTTGAGAAATTCTTTCATGTCCTCTGGAACGGGAGCAGTAAATTTTTTGCCTTCAATCTCATGCAAGGCAGACGGTAAATTTTCCGGAAATTCTAATTCATAAGCATGAAGGAAAGGCCGGGAAATTTTTTTCATTAGCTTATTGATTTTAAAATCGCCGTACTTCCTGTCGCCTAAAATAGGATGCTTAATGTATGCCATGTGAACACGGGCCTGATGAGTCCGACCGGTCAATAATTCTAATTTAACTAACGAGAACTTTCCTTCGGGATCAGTTGCAAGGCATTGGCATTTTGTCATAGCGGCTTGGCCTTCCTCTTCTGAAATGCTCACGAGATTTTTTTCTGAGTCTTTTAATAAAGGCGCGTCGATTAGAATTTCATTCGGAGCTTTGCCTTTGACTATTGCAAGATAAAATTTCCGCACGCTTCTAATTTTGAAAAGTTCTTCCAAACCTCTTAGAGCTTCGCCCTGTAACGCAACGGCCAAGACCCCTGTAGTATTTCTGTCGAGTCTATGAACGGCGGCCGGCTTTGTGCTTTTCATTACGGCCCATACTCTTGAGATAACGCTGTCGCCTCCTGGCTCGTCGGGCTGGACTAACATTCCTGCGGGCTTGTTGAGAATCAAAACGTTTTGGCCTTGAAATAAAATTTTTATTTTTCCCCACCCTGCATAAGCCTTCTCAAAAATTTTTTGGGCCGGGTTATCTTTTTCGGATTCGGGCGAAGGCGGCCACTTAACGACAAGTTCATCGCCGGCATAAATATGAGTCCCGGGTTCGCGGACTCGCTTGGAGTTAATTCTTACTTCTCCTTTTCTGATTGAAGACATTATCTCCCCGAGTGTAACGTTCTTGAACATTCCCCGGAGAGTTCGATCAAGCCGCCTGTCGTTGTCATCTTGAGAAATTTTTATCGTGTAGCTCATTTTTGGGGAATGCCTCGCCAAAATCTTCGTTCAATTAGCGGCAAAAATTCTGTAATCTCTACATCAGGGCTTAAAGACTCGAACTGCATTTTCCAGTAGCTCAATTTGAAATCAATATCATCAGCAGCGCTAACGATCATAGCCTCCGGAGTCTCCGGCAATACCGGCGAACCGTACTCGCGCCGCCCGTGGTGACTCAAAATAATATGACTGATTGCGAAATTTAAATCCTGCTCAAGATTTTCAAGCTCGGCGAATTTCTGGAACATTCCATAGCCAAGCGTAACATGTTCGATAATATTTCCGGGCGCTAAGACTTTAGGAGCAGGAGAATTTGAATAGGCTTTAATTTTTCCTATGTCATGCAGCAAAGCTCCGGCGGTAATTAAATCTAAATTGACAGGGATTTTAAAATCTCCGTAGTGCTTGGCCATTCCGAGCGCTCCGAGCGCAACTGAAACAGAGTGTTCAAGAAGGCCGCTTGTGTATGCGTGATGAAGAGTAACGGCTGCGGGCCAGATGTGATATTTTTCCCAGAGGCCGTGCTTAAAGAAAACTGCGTCCATAAAATTTTTAAGAGGCCCGTAAGAAATTCCAGCGATTAAATTTTTGAAATGCTCTTCCAGAATTTCCGGCTTAACCGGTGAACGCTTGGTGTAATTTTCCGGCGGATATTTTTCTTGATCGAGTATAAATAATTCAGTGAAAGTATATTGCAGTTGATCTTTGAAATCTCCGACGCGGCCAATGACTCCGAGCGTCATGCCTTCGATTTTGAAGCCGCAGTTATCCGGGTCAATAGGGAAGCGTTCGCCGCCTTGCTGGTTCCACCAGATTGTCCCCGACCAGACTTTGCCGTCAAGATCGCCGCCTGCGTCAGTAATGCTAACGTCCCAGAAGGGGTTGTCGTTGCGGTCAAGCCGCCTTGTTAATCTGGAAGCTATGCCTATGACATTGAAATCTGAATTTTTTGATAGCTGCTTTACGTCGCGTATAGTAAGAACTTGTTTCATGGTAGGAAAAAATTTTTGCCTTTCATGTTTTGAATTTTGAATTAGTTAGCTAGAATTATAACAAGAAGAATTATTTTTAATTAGAGAGAGGGAAAAATTTTTTTCATGATACTTTCCGGACTTGAAATAAAAAAACGAATTGGCAAAGAAATTTTTATTGAACCTTTTGACGAGGCCCGGCTGAATCCCAATAGCTATAATTTGTCGCTTCATAACGAGCTGTTAATCTACACAGAAAAAATTTTGGATATGCGGCGGGAGAATCAAACAGAAAAAATTTTAATTCCGCCCGAAGGTTATGTGTTGATGCCCGGGAAATTATATCTTGCCCGAACGGAAGAATATACAAGAACCGAAGGACTCATTCCAATGTTAGAAGGCCGAAGCTCTATAGGCCGTCTTGGAATTTGTATACATGTTACGGCGGGTTTTGGTGATGTTGGCTTTGCGGGTTACTGGACGCTTGAATTATTTTGTGTTCAGCCTGTGAAGATTTATCCGGGAGTCCAGATAGCTCAAATTTATTATCACAATATCAGCGAGCCTTATGAGCGTTACACGAAGGGCAAGTATCAGAACAACACGGGCATTCAGCCAAGCATGTTATTCAAAGAGCTGTAGGGATTCCTAACTACAACCCCCTCCGGCCTCACTTTGTTCAGCACCTCCCTTTTATTTTTAAACTCAACCCTCCGACCTCACTTCGTTCGGCCACCTCCCCTTACAAGGGAGGCAAGGGACGTAGCTGGAATAGCAGGACTCTTTAGCCGTCCCTGAAAGGGAAGGGGGACCGCTTGCGGTGGTGGGGGTCTTTAAAGAGAGGGTCAGCTTGCTGGCGAGGGGGTACTCCTAAAAAATTTTTTTAACCACAACCCCCTCCGGCCCTTTCAGGCCACCTCCCCAAGGGGAGGCTTTTGTGTAGCAGGAATATGAGCCTCCTTCGGGGGAGGGGAACCGCTTGCGGTGGTGGGGGTCTTTAAAGAGAGGGTCAGCTTGCTGGCGAGGGGGTACTCCTAAAAAATTTTTTTAACCACAACCCCCTCCGGCCCTTT
>JAFSSV010000017.1 GCA_017450825.1 Synergistaceae bacterium | reverse complement strand
TGCTTCTTCTCTACGGAGGCAAGGGAACTTTCAAGAGCGGAGCTTATGCTCAAGCTACAGAAATGTTGAACAAGGCGGGCATACATTTTTCAGAAGTCAATGACATCAAGCCCAATCCTCATATTGATAAAGTCCGTGAAGGCGTTGCAAGAATCAGGGCCGGCGGAATTAACGCTATTCTTCCTGTCGGAGGCGGGAGCGCGTTCGACTCGGCCAAAGCTATCGCGGCCGGAGCTTGTTACGCTGGAGATCCTTGGGACTTTTTCATAGGCAAGGCAAAAATAGAAAAGGCTTTGCCGATCTACGGGATCTTAACTGCTTCGGCTTCTTCGAGCGAAGTCAACCCGATGGGCGTAATCTCTAATCCCGAATGCAATATAAAAACTTCAATAACAAGCCCGCTGTTATATCCAAAAGTTTCTGTTATAGATCCTTCGTTCCAGTTCACGCTTCCGACCAAGCAGACTGTATACGGCGGAGTTGATATTATGGCGCATGTTCTTGAAAGAGTCCTTGACGGTGACGAAGGCTCGGCCTTGATTGATGAACAGTGCTACGCGTTATTAAGAACTATGTTGAGAGTCATTCCGGACTTAATCGAAAATCCCAAGGACTACGATTTAAGAGCTGAATACGCCTTGGCCGGAATGATTGCTCACAGCGGTTTCTTATCAGTCGGAAGACAAACCCGGGGAGATTTCTCGTCACATAGAATGGGACATTCGTTAAGTATGCTTTACGGAGTTGCTCACGGAGCGTCGCTTTCAGTAGTAATGCCGGCGTGGGCGCGTTATCTTTACGAAGAGAATCCAGTGCCTTTTGCTAGGCTTGCTGAAGGTGTCTTTGATATTTTTGACGGGACGGACGAAGAGAAAGCCCTTGACGCTATCGAAGCGCTTGAAGATTTCTATAAAGATATAAACGCCCCTACGACTTTACGGGAACTCGGCATCAAAGAGGAAGACATTGCGAAGATCGCGGCCAATGCTTCACGCGGCGAGTCGTTCGGGGCTTTGAAGAAGCTTGAGCCTGAAGATGTGCTTGAAATTTTCAAGATAGCGTATTAAATTTTAGAACTTAGCCTCCCTCGGGGGAGGGGAACCGCTTGCGGTGGTGGGGGTTATTTAAAGAGGGCCGATTACTGGCGAGGGGTTATTATTAAAAAATCTTTTTTGAAAACCAACCCCCTCCGCCTTCACTTCGTTCAGGCACCTCCCCAAGGGGAGGCTATTAGCTATCCCCCCCCGCCCCCCTTTTAAGGGGGGAGGGCCGCTTGCGGCGGGGGGATTCCTTCCCAACAAGAAGGCCAGCTTGCCGGCGAGGAGGGTATTAATTAAAAATTTTTTTCTAAAAGTTTGGAAAATCTTTTGATAGGTCGTATAATTTAAAATGTCCGGGAAGATGCGGACAAAAGATATTGTCAGCTGAGGTTGCGCCCTCAACTAACAATAAAAAATAATTGTAAAGTTAATGACGCGTTATTTCTTTGAGCGAAGGAAATCCGTCAAAGCTCTTACAGCTTCAGCCTGAAATTTATTCTAGCATAGTAAAACAAAACCTCCCCAAGGGGAGGCTTTTTTATTTTCTTATTAAGATTAAAAGCAAATACCCTTCGCGCAAAAAAATTTCGGCGCAAGAGTCCGGGCTTAAAACTTCGTTGCTTATTCCGTACTGAAATTCCGGAGTTATCTCCGCGTTATCAAGATTATATTTTGCTCCGGTTATGTCTATTCCGCGGGCAACACCGGAAAAATTTATAAGCGAAAAAAATTTCCAGCCCGGTCGAATTTTTACCCGCTGTCCTGCTGAAATAATTTTTATCTCTGAATAATCGTCAACGATTTCAGCGCGTTTATTTTTTTTCGCAAGCATTAAGAGCGCGTAGAGATTCCCTAGATTATGATCTTGGCGCCCGCCCGTGACTCCGACTAATAAAAAATCTTCAAAGCCCCGGCGCATTGCTTCTTTAACTGCAAAGATAGTATCAGTATCATCTTTAACACAAGGCAGGACAATAATATTTTCTTCACGGCCTTCGGGCTTGGGGTGAGAGTCAAAATCTCCGATTATTAAATCAGGCTTGGCCCTCAAAAATTTTTCATGCTTCAGGCCGCAGTCACAATAAATAAAAAAATCTTCAGAGCTGAAATAATTTTTTATAAGCCCGTAATTTTTTATTTCAGCTCCGCCGATTATCACGCAACGTTTTTTCATTTTTTATAGTGAACAAAATTTATTTTCTATACAACCCCTCCACCTCACTTCGACACCTCCCCTTTTTCTTCTAACTACAACCCCTCCGACCCTTCGGGCCACCTCCCCTTACACAGGGGAGGCAAGGGACGTAGCCGGAATAGAAGGACTCTTTGCGCCCCCTGTGAAGGAGGAGAGGGCCACGAAGTGATGAGGGGGTTATTTCTAAAAAAGGGGGGTACTTTCCAAGAGGATCAAGCTTGCGTGCAAGGGGTTATAGTTTTTAAGTATTTAAGAATTCTTCCAGCCCATATCCCAGAAGCCCATTTCATAAAGCGAACAGGCCCGGAAAATTTCTGCAAGATGTTCAAGCTGTGACTCGCTGTAATTTTTCGCGGCCCTTTCAAGATATTCGACTAAGATTTTATTTAAGCCGCAATATTCTTCGCCGCTGTAGCAGTTAATCCAAGAGCCGTAAAAATTATTATTGGGCGAGTCGGGATTGTTCTTGAGCATTTGTTTTGCAATATCTTCATAGCTCAAAGCACAGGAAAGAATCGCCGCTAAGATTTCCGCTTCGCCCTCCTCGTAAGCTACGCGCAGCATGTAAGAAGTATAAGATAAATTTTCAAGCTCACGCTTAGCGCTTTCAAGATCGCTTTCAGAGACTCCGAGCTTGCCCATGTAGCCTTTGTGAATATTCATTTCAACATTCGCGATAGCGTCAATCACGCCCGAAAATAATTTCATGGTGTCAAGGCTCTGACTCTTGGCAATACCGACCGCAAAAACTTTAGCGTACTCGTTCAAATATAAATAATCCTGAATGATATAGCGCTTGAATTTATTTTTATCGAGCGTCCCGGTTTCGATGCCTTTGACGAACGGGTGATTATTATATTCAGGCCAAATATCTTTAACAGAATTCATGAGTCGGTCAAGAAGGCTTTGACTCTCCGAAAATTTTCCCGTCAAGTTGAAAGCGTGATTCATTGGCCCGCAGCCCTTGCCTAAGTCAAGCCCTGCTCCTAACGCTCCGGAAATATAATCTTTTGCCCGCTGAACTGAATCTTCAAGCGAAAAATTTTTTGCCAAGTTCGCGGCGATTGCGCTTGAAAGAGTGCAGCCTGTGCCGTGAGTGTTGCGCGTGTTTATCCTCTTGCCTTTGAACCATTTAAAACTTCCCGGCCCTGTGCATAATAAATCATTTGCATCGTTGACATCATGCCCGCCCTTTAAAAGCACAGCGCAATGAAATTTTGAATTAATTTTTTCGGCGGCCTGCTTCATATCTTCCGGGCCGTTGATCTTTAAGCCGGATAAAATTTCAGCTTCGGGAATGTTGGGAGTGACGACTAGTGCCAAAGGCAATAATTCATTTTCAAGAGTCTTGACAGCTTCTTCGTTGATTAATCTTGCGCCGCTTGTCGCAACCATGACGGGATCGAGAACAATATTTTTTGCTTTCCAGTTCTTTAGAGCCGCCGAGATTGTTTTAATAAGCGCTGAACTTGAAACCATTCCGATTTTTACAGCGTCAGGAAAAATATCACTGAACACCGCGTCAAGCTGTGAGCGTAAAAATTCCGGAGAAGATTCTAAAATTCCCGTAACGCCCGTAGTATTTTGAGCGGTCAAAGCAGTTACGGCGCTCATAGCATAAACGCCGTTCATAGTCATAGATTTTATATCGGCTTGAATGCCGGCTCCGCCGGAAGAGTCACTGCCGGCGATTGTAAGTGCAGTTTTCATTTTTTAAAGTTTTAACTCCTTTAGGATTTTATAAAGCGATTTTATTTTTTTTAGGCGGATACATTTTCGCGTATGCTTCAGTATCAGCTGTAATCATTGCGACAATCTCGCCGGGCTTCAATTCAAAAGAATTTTTGTCGCTCGGAGGAGCGATAGTTTCTCCTTGTTCTTCTCTAAAGGTGAGCATTAAGTTCAGAGCGTCGTCTGCGTTTTCGATAGCTTCCTGTAAAGATTTTCCGTCAGTAAAGCAGCCGGGAACATCGGGGAAGTCTACGTAATAAACTTCATCGTTCTTGTCGTATTGTATAAGGGTTGGATATTCGTAAATCATGGTCTTATTCCTGCCTCCTTTAAAATCTTTCTTAGAGTTCCAGTAGGAATTTCGCTGCCGGTGTGTCGCCAGATAACAAAGTTTTTTCCTGTTATTTCTGAACGCCATAATTCATGCCTTGTACCTTCTTCAAGAAAATAACAGCCGTGTTTTTTAAGAAGTTTAATTAATTCTGATCGTTTCATTTTTTATTTTTTATTTTACGCCTTCATTCAAAAACTTTTTATATAAAAATCCGCAAGCCCTGAAATTTTTTCGCGGTCGTTTAAATTAGATTCGTCTTCAACCCCGAACGTAATAAACCCCGCGGCCTTGGCCGTAGCAATTGCATAAAAAGAATCTTCAAAGACTGCTGTAACTTCCGGCAAAAGATTCAAAAATTCCGAGCATATTAAAAAAATTTTTGAGTCGCGTTTGTCCGTCCCAAGCTCCGAACAAGTGAACACGCCCGAAAAAAATTTTTTTATCTCATTGCGTTCAAGCGCGGCATTTAATAATTCTCTATCACCTGAAGTCGCTATGACCATAGGAATATTTTTTTCGTTAAGAGCTTCGAGAAAATTTTTTACGCCCGGTTTTAATTCGACCTCATGAAAATAAAAGTCTTCAATAATTTTTAATATCCCGGCGCGGATTTCTTGTACAGAATTTTTGATTGAGTAATTTTTTTGTAAGTAGGCGCTGCTTTGTTCGAGGCTCATAGGGTAGAGGACGGCCGCAAGATTTTTTTCCGGCACGAGGCCAAGGCTTTTTAAATATCTTGCGCCAAGCTCGTGCCAGATGTGCATGGAATTCAATAACGCCCCGTCCGCGTCAAAAATTGCACCGCGAATCTTACCCGAAAAATTTTTCAGCATTACTTCTTAAATCACGCGCAGCCTGTTCAATATTTTGAGCGGCAAAGATCGCGCTTATCACGGCTACTCCCGCAATCCCCGAGCCTTCAAGCTCATGAAGATTATTAAGGCTTATGCCTCCGATAGCAACGACAGGAATTTTTACAGCCGAACAGATTTCTTTTAAAGTCTCGTGAGTTATATCAACCGCGTCAGACTTTGAACCGGTGTGAAAGACTGCTCCCGCTCCAAGATAATCAGCGCCCTTGCTTTCAGCTAAGACTGCTTCTTCAGGAGTAAAGACAGACACGCCCAAAATTTTTTCCGGGCCGATTAACTTTCTTACATTTCCGGCTTCCATGTCGCTCTGTCCAACGTGAATTCCATCGGCGTTAATTTCTTTTGCAAGTTCTACATCGTCATTGATAATCAAAGGCACGTTAAAATTTTTGCAGAGAGTTTGAATCTCAAGCGCTTCGGCTTTGAATTCTTCGTGAGTCAAATTCTTTTCTCTAAGCTGAATTAGAGTCGCCCCGCCTTTGATTGCGCTCGTCACGTCCTGAACAAGAGTACGGCCGTTCAGCCAAGCTCTATCAGTGACGGCATATAAAATTAAATCCTTTCTATTTAATTTCATATTTTGCGCCTCGTTCAAGAGCTTCGCCGGTCATGTTATAGATAGCGTCAATGATTCGATTTCTGTAGGTTGAATTTCCTTCGCCGGGCAAAAGATTTTTGAAGCCGATTTCGCCGGCGACTCCCATAAGAATTACAGCGGCGGCCGCGGCCTCAAGTTTGTTGCCGGGGTTAGCTGCTGCATAAGCCGTCATGATTCCGGAAAGCTGACAGCCTGTGCCGGTGATCCTTCCCATTTCGGGCCGTCCGTTGCGGATAACGTAACATTTTTCAGCGTCGCTCACGAGATCTATAGCTCCGGTCAAAGCGACAATAGCTCCCGAAGTTTTAGCGAAGCCTTTTACAAAGTCAACCATGAAAGAAAGATTTTCATTGCTCACAGCATCGGCTTTGTCTGCGTCAACCCCGTGAGTTGTTCCTGAACCTAGTACAAGGGTTTTAATTTCTGAAGAGTTCCCGCGTATTACATCGAACTGAATTTCTTTGATTAAATTAACGGCTGTTTCTGTCCGTAATTTGCTTGCGCCTGCTCCGACCGGGTCAAGCAGCAAAGTATGACCGAGTTCGCGGGCGCGCTTTCCTGCTTTGAACATGCTCTCGATAGTACGGGAATTAAGAGTCCCGATATTAATATTCAAGCCGTTACAGATTGCAGTAATTTCTACAGCGTCATCGGGTTCGTCGGCCATTATGGGACTTCCGCCGCAGGCCAACAGGGCGTTAGCTACGTCATTAACTGTTACATAGTTAGTAATGTTATGAACAAGGGGAGAATTTTTTTTGACGTTCTCAAGGCAAGTGCTTAACACGATAATTTTTCTCCTTTCGAGTTTTTAATTTTTTTATGAGGCCTTGCTTAAAAATAAAAACTGAAAGCGAGAAAAATTTTTTGACTTTCCTACGCCGGCATTATCCGGATCAGGTTATAATGGTCGGAATTTAATTCCCTCTCAGCCTGTTAAACAAGCTCCCATAAAAAAATTTTTGGATTGCTGAAATTATATAGCAAGTACAATTTATTTTCTATAACCCCTCCGGTTCATTTCGTTCACCACCTTTTTGTCCGGCCCAAGGGGAGGCTTAATTAGCACTACCATAAGCCCCCCTTCTAAGGGGGGAGGGCCGCTTGCGGTGGTGGGGGGTTGCTCTTCAACAAGAGGGCCAGCTTGCGGCAAGGTGGTTATAGTTTTTTAAATGTGCTTACTATACTACAAAAATTTACCGGCCTTGGCCCGGAAGGTTAGTTGGAAGATTTTTCGCCAGCTCTTCACGAACTACCTCACGTATAGCGTTACGAAGTTCGTTAGTTTTGGCCTTTGGCTTTTCGCGTGACGAGTTAAAGAGTATCGGTCTTAGACCAACAATTCCTACAACCAAGGCGGCAATCGCAATAACGACTCCTAGCACAGCAAAGCCCCAATATATAGAAGTCTGAAGCCAATCAATTTTAGCACTGTCGAATCTCTGTTCAGTCTGAATATATCCTACTTCAGCATGTAAATTTGAAACATCTGTCTTTAAAGTCGCAACGTCACTTTTCAGCGTCGTTACATCTTCCTTCAAAGTCGCAACGTCACTTTTCAAAGTCGTTACGTCTTCCTTTAAAATCGCAACGTCACTACGCAATTCGGAAATTGATTGCTTGATTTCTTTTATGCCTTCGTTAAAAATTTCAACCGTTAAAACATTATCGCCGCTTGTCATTTTTTCTCATTGCCTTTCTAAAAAATTTTACCGGCCTTGGCCCGGAAGTTTAGTTGGAAGATTTTTCGCCAGCTCTTCACGAACGACCTCACGTATAGCGTTACGAAGTTCGTTAGTTATTTTTGCCTTGGGCTTTTCGCGTGACGAGTTAAAGAGTATCGGTCTTAGACCAACAATTCCTACAACCAAGGCGGCAATCGCAATAACGACTCCTAGCACAGCAAAGCCCCAATATATAGAAGTCTGAAG
>JAFSSV010000124.1 GCA_017450825.1 Synergistaceae bacterium | reverse complement strand
TCGAAGAACTCTCTTGCGCCCCGCCGTCCCTGTAAGGGAAGGGGGACCGCTTGCGGTGGAAGGGTTGGGGGAGAGGGCCACGAAGTGGCGAGGGGGTTATCTCTAAAAATTTTTTTTTAAGACTCAACCCCTCCGCCTCATTTCATTCGGCACCTCCCCTTTCAGGGGAGGCAAGGGGGGTTATTTAAAGCCTGGGGTGTTTGCTCCTTCCCCTCT
The DNA here is from genome assembly GCA_017450825.1 of Synergistaceae bacterium. Taxonomy (GTDB): domain Bacteria; phylum Synergistota; class Synergistia; order Synergistales; family Aminobacteriaceae; genus JAFUXM01. The sequence continues at coordinate 5,147 of JAFSSV010000124.1, read as the reverse complement.
TCCCCTTTCTGCTATAATCTTTAATCAAATTTAATCAGGAGAATTTTTTTAAACATGCTGCGTAAATTAATGCTCTTGTTCTTGATAATTTTTTTATTTATCGAATGGGGGCCGTTATCAGACGAACGAGCGCGTTACGGGATCTCTTCGGGAGATCCGTTTGTTAAGGAGGTCGTGTTGACCTTTGACGACGGGCCAAGGGAACACGGAATGCAGGAGCTTATTGAGATTTTTCAAAGTCATGACGTTAAAGCGACGTTCTTTCTAGTTGGAAAGTTTGCTGAACGCTATGGGCGGATTACTAATGCTCTTTATAATGCCGGGCATGAGCTTGAGAATCATTCGTACACACACCCGCGGCTTTATAGACTATGGGTAGAAAAGATTCAGCGCGAAGCCGAACGCTGTGACGAAGTTTTTGAGTCGCTTGGAATAAGAAAGACAAGATTTCTTCGTCCTCCCGGCGGTCATTTCAACATGAAAATTTTTAACGCAATGCGGCGAATGAATTTAAAGCTTGGCCTCTGGAGTCTTAATACAGCAGACTACACCGGCCGGCCTCCTGAAGAAATCGTCCGCCTTGTCTTGAGGAGCGCCCGCCCCGGAGACGTTATCTTAATGCACTCCGGTACGCCCAACACTGTCGAAGCTTTACCGGAAGTTATTAAGAGCCTCAAAGCAAAAGGCTTTAATTTTGTAAGACTTGAGGAATTATATTCACGCGGCAGGATTTAAAAAATTCTTTTCGATTTATAGCAAGCACAGTTTATTTTCTATAAAACCCCTCCAGCCCTTCAGGCCACCTCCCCTTACAAGGGAGGCAAGGGACGTAGCCGGAATAGTAGGACTCTTTAGCGCCCCCTGTTAAGGGGGAGAGGGCCAGCTTGCGGTGGAAGGGTTCGGCGAGGGGGTATTAAAAAATTTTTTTTTAAGACTCAACCCCTCCGGTTCGCTTCCGGTTCGCTTCGCTCACCACCTCCCCAAGGGAAGGCTTTGTTAGTAATACCCTAAAGCCCCCCTTTTAAGGGGGGAGGGCCGCTTGCGGCGGGGGGATTCAGTACTTAAAAACCGCTTGCGGTGGAAGGGTTATCTTCATAAACAAGAGGGCCAGCTTGCTGGCGAGGGGGTTATAGTTTTTTAATTGTGCTTAGTTTATCAAGGAGATTAATTCATCATGCAACAAAACTTATCAGAAGATATTGAGCAGTATATCCTGAAGCTTTTTGAAGACGAGAGCGAGGAATTCGTAAGCTTGCGCCGCAAGGAAGTCGCTGAAATTTTCAACTGCGTCCCAAGTCAAATTAATTATGTCTTGAGGAGTCGTTTCAGTCCCGAACGAGGCTATTTAATCGAAAGCCGCCGCGGTGAGTTCGGCTACATAAAGATCTTGCGGATAAATACTTCAGATCCTAAAGAAAAAATTAAACAGGTTAAAAAAATCGTTGGGAAAGAAATTACAGTCCGTAGCGCTTGCAGATTATTGAGCACCTTACAGGAACGAGGATTTCTGAATCTTCGTGAGCGTCTTTTAATCGAAGTCGCTTTAGCTCAGGCGGCACAGACAGCCAGCCAGGAATTTTATTTGAATCAAGAACGCGTCAACAAAATCACAGCAGACACTCTGAAAAGATTATTAATAACTATTATTGACTTGAATACTAATATGGAATAAGACATATATTAAAGGAGAAAAATTTTTCCATGTGGCAATTTTATACAGACCGCGGCAAGCGTGTAATCCAGCTTGCTCATCAGGAAGCTTTGAACATGGGACATAACATGGTCGAGCCGGAGCATTTACTGCTTGGAATTCTTGCGGAAGGGGGCGGCGTTGCCTGTCAGGCTTTAACGGAACTCGGAGTCAATCCTGATGTTCTTTCTTCTCATATAAGAGATCTAATCGGAAAATCTCAAGACGTTATAGCCAAGCCCGTAGACCTTCCAACGAGTCCCCGAATGACTCGCGCTCTTGATCTTGCTATGGCCGAAGCCCGCAAGATGGGAGTCAATTATGTTGATACTGAACATATTTTGCTTGGAATTCTTGCTGACGACTCCGGGCTTATTGTCCAGCAGTTTAAATCAATGGGCTTAACTCCTTTAGCCGTTCTTAAACAGGTCAACGCGATTTTAGCCGGCGAACCTGACCGCGCTATGGCTCCGAACGCTAAAGAAAATTCAAATTCAAAAAAGAAAGTTAAAGTTAAGACTCCTACTCTTGATAACTTAGGTACGGATCTAACAGAGCGCGCAAAGAACGGCGAACTTGATCCCGTGATAGGCCGCGAAAAAGAAATTAAAAGACTCATGCAAGTTCTTTGCCGCCGTACTAAGAGCAACCCTGTTTTAATCGGCGATCCCGGCGTAGGCAAGACGGCTGTAGTTGAAGGGCTTGCTCGTCTGATAGCGTCGGACATGGTTCCGGAACCTTTGCGCGATAAAAGAATCGTTCAGCTTAATATGGGAACGCTCGTAGCCGGGACTAAATACCGCGGAGAATTTGAAGAGCGCTTGCGCCGTATCGTTAAAGAATTAACAGACAGCAAGGGTGATGTGATTTTATTTGTTGATGAAGTTCATACGATAATCGGCGCGGGCAATGCCGAAGGAGCTACGGACGCGGCAAATATTTTGAAGCCTGAACTTTCCCGCGGAGCTTTCCAGCTTATCGGCGCAACGACTCAAGACGAGTATAGAAAATACGTTGAACGTGACGCGGCGCTTGAAAGACGCTTCCAGCCTGTCCAGGTTGACGAGCCAGATGTTAATGACGCTGTCTTAATTTTGAAGGGCCTTAAAGAAAAATACGAAGCTCATCACGATGTGACTTTTATGTCCGAAGCAATCGAAGCCGCCGCTAAATTATCGTCAAGATACATTCAAGATAGATTTTTGCCTGACAAGGGCATAGATTTAATTGACGAGGCCGGGGCAAGGACGAGGCTTTTATCTTTTGAACTTCCCGAATATATCTCAAAGCTTCAAAAGCAGCTTGAAGATGTCCAACAGAAAAAAGAACAGGCCGTTACTTCTGAAAAGTACGAGCTTGCTACGGAACTTCGCGACAAAGAGCGCAAGCTTTCTGAAAAGCTTGACAAAGAAATTAAGAAATGGCGTGAGAATAAAAAGAATTCTAAGGCCAAAATCACCGCCGAAGATATTGCTACGGTCGTAGCCGAACAGACAGGAATCCCCGTCAAGCAATTAACCGAAGCAGAAACAACTCGCCTCTTAAAAATGGAAGAGGAGATAAGCAAGAAACTCATAGGCCAAGACGAAGCCGTTAGCGCTGTAGCTCGTGCAATCCGGCGCGCCCGTACAGGTCTAAGAGATCCGCGGCGGCCGATAGGGAGCTTTTTATTCATGGGGCCGACGGGCGTAGGCAAGACTGAATTAGCCCGTTGCCTTGCGAGATTTTTGTTCGGGCATGACGACGCTATGATTAGAATCGACATGAGCGAATTCATGGAACGTCACGAAGTTTCAAAATTAGTCGGAGCGCCTCCTGGTTATGTTGGTCATGAGAACGGCGGGAAGTTGACCGAACAGATTCGCCGCAAGCCTTACAGCGTTGTTTTATTTGATGAAATTGAGAAGGCTCACCCGGAAATTTTTAATATTTTGTTGCAGGTCTTGGATGACGGGAAATTAACGGACGGTCACGGCCGCAAGGTAGATTTCCGCAACACTCTAATAATCATGACAAGCAACGTAGGAGCAAAGGAAGCCCAGCAGGGAAATTCTTTAGGTTTCGGAATTAGCGCCGAGAGTCAATCTCAACGCGATTGGGAGCGGACAAAAAATATTATTCTCGAAGAAGCTAACAAGACCTTCCGGCCCGAATTCTTGAATCGAATTGATGAAATCGCCGTGTTCAAGCCCTTATCGCGTGAAAGTCTGCTAAAGATTATTGATACAATGCTTGAAGAATTATCGGGGCGGCTTGACGTTAAGGGCGTTAGCATTGACATTTCCGACGAAGTTAAATCTAAAATTCTTGAGAAGGGCTTCAAGCCCAAGTATGGAGCAAGACCCCTGCGCCGTGCTATTCAGTCAATGCTTGAGGACAAGCTTTCTGATTTTATGCTGTCGGAAAAGCTCCCGTCCTCTGTTCATAACAAGAAGAAAATCCACGTTAATTTGAAAGACGAAGAATTAACATGCGAGCTTCAAAAATAATTTCGCGTGCTTTTAAAGACACATTGCCCGTATTTACGGGGTATATAGTTCTTGGCCTCGGCTTTGGAATTTTGCTGAGTTCCAAGGGCTATAATTTTTTATGGGCGCTTGTGATGTGTCTATTGATTTATTCCGGGACAATGCAGTTTGTAGCGATTGATTTATTTGTCAGTTCGGTATCATTGCCTGCGGTGGCTTTGACTTCGCTGCTTGTGAGTGCGCGTCACGTGTTCTACGGAATCACCATGCTTGAGCGCTATAAAAATATTCACTGGCTGAAAAAATTTTATATAATCTTTGCTCTTACGGATGAAACTTACTCGTTAGTATGCAAAGCAGACGATGAAAATTATTTCTTTTGGGTTTCGTTATTTGATCATTCATACTGGATTCTAGGATCAGTGACGGGGGCGATACTTGGACAGGTATTGCCTTTTGACTCGCGCGGGATAGATTTTTCGCTTACGGCTTTATTTGTTACGATATGCGTTGAGCAGTGGTTAGGCACTAAGAATCACTTTCCGGCTATTATTGGACTTGTTGCGAGCGTGTTAAGTCTTTTAATTTTCGGATCTGAAAATTTTTTAATTCCGGCAATGGTTTTAATAACGGCTGGATTATTTTTCATGAAGGTATTAATAGAAAGAAGAGAAAGAAGAGAAAGAAGGAAAAAGGAAAGAAAAGGAGGAAAGCCTGAAGAAAATGTTTGATATTCGTGCTGGCTATATAGTTTTAATATCAGGGGCGATAACGGCGATGTTAAGATTTTTGCCGTTCTTAGTGTTTGAAAAGAAGCAGCCGAAATTTATTTTATATCTTGGGCTTGTTTTGCCTTATGCAGTAATGACGATGTTAGTTGTTTATTGTTTGAAGGATGTAAATATTTTTTCGGGTTCTCACGGCCTTCCGGAGGCTTTGTCGTGTCTTGCTGTAATGATTTTGCATATTTGGCGGCGAAATACTTTGCT
>JAFSSV010000123.1 GCA_017450825.1 Synergistaceae bacterium | reverse complement strand
CTCCCCTTTTATTTTATAATCAACCCCTCCGGCCCTTTGGGCCACCTCCCCGTTCAGGGGAGGCAAGGTGGAGAAAAAATAGAAGATGTCGAAGAATTCTCTCGTCCCCCCTGGAAGGGGGGATGTCAGCTTGCTGACAGGGGGGTTGCTTTTCAAGAGGGCCGCGAAGTGGCGAGGGGGTTATAAAAAAGTTCCTACAAGGGTAGGCAAGAGAGTTATTACTAAAAAAATTATTGCACTCTGAACACGCAAGAATGCGACAGGGCAATTTGATCGCCGGGGTTGATTTTAAATTTTTTGCAGGGCGATAATTTTTTTTCGTTGAGCCAAGTTCCGTTTGTTGAATTTAAATCTTCGACAGTCCAACCGTCGCTGAAAAAAAATCTTGCGTGCTTACGGGAAACTGTAGGAAAATCAGCAAGGAAATCTTTTTCTTCTGCTTCCCGGCCAAGTGTTACGCCGCTGTCGATATAAAAAATTTTTCCTGTCCCAACGCTTTCAAGCTGTAAAATTTTTTTGCTTTCAAGAACAGTATCTGAAGACTCTTCCCGGGGCGCTTCAAAATTTTTTTCCAGAGCTTGAGTGTCGGTTACGGGTACGCCGGAAATATCTGTGCCGCATTGAGGGCATAAGATAGCAGAAATATTATTTTCAAGATTGCAGACCGGACAGATTTTTACTTTACTCAATTTAAAATTATTCCTTTCTGTTCAGGGATACCGATTAGATAATGCCCGTTAAATTTTTTTACAAGCTGTAATTTTCTCGGGGAGCTGTCGTTAATCCAGCTTGAATATTTTTGAACAAGCGACTTATTAAAAATCGTAAGCTCTTGATTCTCTGAACCCTTCCAGCGTGATTCAGTTACAGCTCCAGCTATGAAAGGCCCGTCAACGAGGGCGGCAATAAAATTTTTTATCTCCGGCCATTCCGAAAGAATCTTCCTATTTAAATAGCCCGAATAAATTAAAATATCTTCTTGGCCTTGCGCCTTAAAAAATTTTAAAAGTTCAAAGAGTGCCGGAGCTTGATCGAAAGGTTCACCGCCTGAAATCGTAACGCCTTCAGCGTAACTTAACGGAGCTTGGATTTCTTTAAAAAAATTTTCCAAAGGCACAGCAAAATTTTTATCGAATGCTTGATTCTCCGGAGCTATGCAGCCCGCGCAATGAATCGAACAACCTTGAAACCATATTCCCAACCTTCGGCCCGGGCCAAGAGTCATTACAGGATAATGCCAGAAACGCAAGAGGATTTTTTTATCCATTGCCTTTAGAAATCTCCCAGCCTGATTGAGTCTGTCGGATTTCTTTGACGGTGAAGGAGTCGCCCGCTGAACTTTCAAACAAAGCGCGCGAGAGCGGATTAATTAAAACGTCTTCGATAATATTTCCGACTCCCCGTCCTCCCATTGATAAATCCTTGCAGACTTCCTTCAAGATTACTGCCTTGGCCTCGTCAGAAATTTTTAAATTAATTCCGTGAGAGTCTTTGAGCTTGTAAATGACATTGGCCAACATTTTTTCAAGAATTTTTCCCGCTGTTTTTTCTCGAATGAAATCAAAGACGATTATATTTTTCCCGAGCCTGTTAAGAATTTCGGGGCGGTTGATTTTATAACGAAAGAAATCGTCGATAGCGCTCATGATTTTTGACTCGATCTCTTCGTAAGGCATATCGGGCGTGACGATCTGCTGCTTTGTTCCGTTGGGGAGCTGCTCATAGACTCCAAGATTGCTTGTGAAAATTATCAGGCTTTCAGAGAAGTAAATTGTTTCGCCGCGTCCCGAAGTCAATCGCCCGTCGTCAAGAATTTGCAGGAACATATCCAAAATTTTCGGGTGAGCTTTCTCGACTTCGTCGAACAAGATTACAGAGAAGGGATTTTGTTTAACGGCGTTAGTTAATTCGCCGCCCACGTCATAACCGACATAACCCGGAGGCGAGCCAATGAGTCTTTGATCGGCGTGTTCGTGTCCGAATTCGCTCATATCGAAGCGAATATAATTCGTAGGAGTCCCGAAGACTAATTCAGTTATCGCTTTAGCGAGTTCGGTCTTGCCGACTCCGGTCGGCCCTGCAAAGAATAAAACTCCCTTGGGCCTTTGAGTATATTTTGAGAACTGCGAGCCTGAAAGATTATAGACAGATCTTTTTAACGTATCTGCTACGTGACGGACGGCTTTGTCTTGGCCGATTACGCTTTTAGCCAGCTGGGCTTCGGCGGTTTTTATTCGTTCGTGGTCTAACTTGGCCCAAAGATTTTCCATGATGCCGAGCTTGTAGCGCCGTATAGCTTCGCCGATCTCGTTGAAGTTAAGATTTTCGCGCCGGGCAAGCTGAACGATAGAAATTAATTCAGACGCGAAAAGCCCTGAAGTTTGAGAAATGAAAAGCTGAAGATTTTCTTTGCGTTGTTCGTCGCTTGCAGAGTCATAGCCGTTAATGCTGGAGATTATCGACTCGATAATATGCTTGCGAATGTCGTGATCGGGTTTAGGGATTGGGAGGGTACGGGAGCGGGCGTTATTAAGGCTGTACCATGAAGGCAAATCGTTTTCTTTGTCAAGTTTTTCAAGTATCCAGAGCAGAGGGGAATACAACGAAGAATTATTAATCCATTTAGGCGCAGCTTCATTCATAAGCCTGAACATGTGATAAAAGAATTCGTTTACGTCGTTAGCGTTTCCCGAACAAAGTTCACGGATTCTTGAGGCGAAATTTAAAATCACCGCGCAATTAATTCCCGGAGCCTTCACTAAGCTTTCAATAATTTTTGCCGCTTCGGGCAAGCTTGCTTTGAGGGGCTGGCCGTTGTAATTCAGGCCTGTAATTTTTTTGAAGGAATCTTTATCGCTTTCCGGCATTAGTGAAAAGCCGACAAGAGGCTCGTACTTAACGATT
>JAFSSV010000122.1 GCA_017450825.1 Synergistaceae bacterium | reverse complement strand
CGCGCGACATATGAAGACCTTTGCGACCTTAGCCGGCTCAACAAAAAAAGTATATCAAGCTATCTCATGGACACCATAGGGAAAGAAAGCAAGAAACATGCTGACGCGCTCAAGACTTTTAGAGAACTCACCAGCGGCATGACCGACTAGCCACCGAGGCCGCTTTCTTTACAGGCGGCCCCGTAATTTAGACGAGTCGCGAATCACGACTCCGTTAAATGGCTTACTTGAAAGCGACTCAACTGTTGTCAAATTGACGACAGTTGAAAGACAGCTGAATGCCCTAAGAATTTCTTAGAGTCATTACAAGCAAAATTCCTTTAAAGAGAAAGGAGACTCGTTTAAAATGTTATATTTTGAACTAAATGAAGAAGAAAGAAAGGAAGCAGATAAGATTACTCGTGAAATGCACAGTAAATTATCTAACTTCCTACTCCCTTTTTTTGATTATAGCACAGGGGAAAACTTACCAACGCAAGAAGAATGGATACGTTGGCGGGAACGAATGGACGCAATACAAGCGAATGCTCATAAACGGGCTATTGAATATTTTTCGTATGCCCCCTTGGAACTTTTCGCCAAGTTAAAAGAAGAGACACGGGGAATCTGTGCCTTGTTAGCTATGCTTGAATTAGGCGGCCAGAATCTCGAAGTCACGGAAGACATGAAAGCCAAGTTTAAGGAAGAGATAGCCCCCTATCTTGATATACTCAAGGAAAAGAAGCCCAGAAAATGCGGCGAATTAATTAAGTTTATTAATTCGGCCTTTGAACATAGGACCGAATTAGCTAGGGAAGAACAGGACAAGCAAAGGCCCTTACTAGAACGGGCATATGTTAAATACGCGCAAGACAACATGACGAACGAATTTATTAACATGGCCCAATTAAAAGAGAGTCGCGGGGATGTCAAAAAAGTAATGGGCGAACTAAGATTCCAGCAAGGGGATACCATTCTGAAAATTCCTCATTATGAGGAATTATTAAGGAAGGGGAATATTAACGAAGCTGAATTAAGCACTCCGGTTAAAAAGGTTTTTGATATTGCCGTCCTTTCTTTCACGCATACACATGACAGGCTTGTCAAGTTTACAGTCGAAGACTACATGAGATTATGCGGTATTAATGACGAACAAAAGGCCAGAAAGCAAATTGATAATGCCCTTGAACTCCTTTTCGACATGACTCTATCTTATGACGACAGCGCCCAAAAAAATAAAAGACGAAATTATATGGATATGCGCGTCATAGATAAGAAGGGAATGACTAAGGGTGTTGTTGAACTTCACTTCGTTGAAGATTTTGCGAATGCGTTAATACAAATGCCAAAAATGCCCTACTCGTTACGGATTCTACAGGCAAGCAAGGGACGAGAACACCGCAATTCTTTTTATCTTGCCCGGAAAATTCTAACCCAGTTGAATATGAACCTAGGCAAGAAAAACGAACGTATTTTCAGCGTGAAAAGTTTACTTGAAAATGCCCCGTTTTTAGCGACAGAAGAAGAAGTAAGGAAATCTGATAGGCATTTCGACAGGCGGATTATTACCCCCTTCATTTCCGACATTGAAGAGGCCCTAGAGATTTTAGGAATAGGGAAAGATAATTACGAATGGCATTATGCGGGAGGGCGTAAAATTCCCTTCCAAGAGTTAGAGGCGTTAGAATTTGACACGTTCATAAATGCCTATCTTCACATTGACAAAATCCCAGACTATCCAGAGCTCGCAGTCATGGAGAACAAGGAAGAACACCGCAAAGAAGCATTAAAGGCAAAAAGAAAAAAAGAAAAATCCCAAAAAGACAAAACGGAAGACTCAACAGAGTAAAAAGACTAAAAGAGGGGCAACCCTCTTTTTTAGTCTTTGCAAGAGTTTATTCAAACGGTAGCTTTAAATTTGAGCGGTTAAACTTTATAGCTTTAGTATTTGTAATAATTTATACAGGTAGATTTGGAAAATCTAGTGTTATCAAGTTTTCATTCCTATACTTCCGCAAAAGTATGCCTATGCTTCCGCAAAAGTATGCCTATACTTCCGCAGGCCGTTTTGTGAGTACCGTTCACGACTGGATTTTTTTGAGGCCAAAATCTCTAATACTATCTAAGACTCTTAATACACTCGCGCCGTTCTTAAGAACCGGCGCGCCCAATCTCCTATAATAAACCCAGTTCCTATAAGGGAAAAGCCCGTTTTTTTTTACAGAAAAAAAATAAAAAATAAAAATAAAAATTTATGATTCAAATTTTGACGGAATGGGTAACAAAGAATTAAACGTTACGAGAGAAAAAAAATTGAAAAGGTGTAACTCAACTACGCAAGCTCAAAAAATTATTCAGTATTCATCACAATCTACAGAGCTAAAAATTTTCAAGACTCTTAATACTATTATTTATACACTTGCCCCGTTTTAAAAAACGGGGGCAGTGTATCCTTTCCTGTGAAGGGAAGCCCGGGCTTTTCCTTTACAGGAAGAAAGGAGCTAAGAATGAAATTTTATGATTCACAATTTGACGGAATGACGGCACAAGAAATTAAACGTTACGAAGAAAGAAAAACTGAAAGGAGCTAAAGAACATGAACATGAAAGAAGTAACGCCGGAAGTTAAGGCCGAACGTGAACGCGTTAAGCAGATTATTATCGAACGCAGTACAGAGTACTTTGAACGCGACCGGAGCGGCAAGGGGTATATCTGTCCTATCTGTGGGAGCGGGAGCGGCCCGAAGGGGACGGGCATAACGGAGGCAAAGAAAGCCGCAGGACATTTCACTTGCTGGGCCGGTTGCTTTCAGAACGCTGATATATTCGAGATTATCGGCAAGCAGTACGGGCTTGAAGACTTTAACGACCAGTTTAATAGGGCCTGTGAAATATTTCAGATTTTTCCAGATTACGAAGGGCGTAAAGATTTCTTACCCCCTTCACGGGGCAAGCCCAAGGAGGAGAAGACCATGAGAAAGGAAGAAGACTTCACGGAATTTTATGCAGAGGCCGCCGCGAATTTGAGCGAGACGGATTATTACAGGGGGCTAAGCCTTGATACTCTGAAAAAGTTTAATATCGGTTTTATGCCGAACTGGAAGGCAACCCCGACCGCCCCCGCAAGCCCTAGGCTAATAATTCCGCGTTCGAAGTTTAGTTATCTAGCCCGTGATACAAGGGCGAATTTAACGGACACGCAAAAAAAATTTGAAAAAATGGACGGAGGCCCTGTCAATTTATTTAACTTGGCCGCGCTGCGCCAATCCGAAAAGCCCGTCTATATTGTCGAAGGTGAGTTAGACGCGTTGTCGATTATTGACGCAGGAGGGGAGGCCGTTGCGCTGTGTGGCGTTGCGAATGCCGGCAAGCTGATTAACGCCTTGAACGCCTTGAAAGAACGGGAAAATAAAATCCCGCCGCTAATAATTGCCCTTGATAATGACGGCCCCGGGCAAGAGGCAAGCCCAAAACTAGCGAGGGAACTAGAACAGGCCGGCTTTTCTTCTTACAGGAACTATTCCCCTCCAGACCCGTTCAAAGACCCGAACGATTTTTTAATGAAAGATAAGGCGAATTTTATTGAATGGGTACGGGGCGGAACAGATTTTGATTTTGCCTCTAAAGAAAAAGCAGAGGGGGGAGAAGACACGAACATTTCAGCACAAGAAGAGTTTGAAAAAGAATCTGCATCTTATTATATACCCGACCTCTTGGCCATGGTCAAAGCCAATAAAGAGCGCTTAGCAATTCCCACGGGCTTTAAAAATCTTGATAGCTTGCTAGACGGGGGCTTATACAGCGGGCTGTATTTTATCGGCGCTATCAGCTCACTCGGAAAGACGACTCTGGCTTTACAGATTGCCGACAATGTAGCGCAAGCGGGGCATGGGGTTTTAATTTTTAGCCTTGAAATGGCCCGGCTTGAACTCATGGCCAAGAGCATAAGCCGGCTATCCTTTATTAAGAGCTACGAGAAATATAAGTCAGCTCAATTCGCCAAGACTACACGGGGCTTTTTAAGAGGGGAATATAACCCTAAAGAGGGCGAGATTATCCGCGCGTCCATTATGGTTTATGCAAAATGGGCCAAGAATATCCATATTACGGAGGGAATTGGGAACGTAGGAACGGCACATATAAGAAGTAAGATTGAAGAATATCTTAAATTTAACGAAGTGCCGCCCGTTGTCGTTGTTGACTACACGCAGATTTTGGCCGCCCCCGAATCAAAACGTTCTTTAACTGATAAACAGGTCGTTGACTTGAACGTCCTAGAGCTTAAAAGGATTAGCCGCGATTTTGATACGCCCTTAATCTCTATCAGCTCATTCAACCGTGAGAACTATTTAAGCCCCGTGAACATGGCCAGCTTTAAAGAATCGGGGGCGATTGAATATAGCTCAGACGTTTTAATCGGCTTGCAGTATAACGGCTGGGATTACCGCGAGGGGGAGAAGGACACGGCAAGAATGGAGCGACTCCGGAATTTGAAAATCAAGAACGAAGAGGCCGCCAAGAATTTAAGCTGTCAAGATATACAGCTCAAAGTATTGAAGAACCGCAACGGGAAGAAGGGGAGCTGTACCTTTAATTTTTACCCGGCTTTTAATTATTTTTGTGAATAGGGGCGAGAGATATGGACAAGAAAGTTTTAGATTTATTAGACGAGTTATGCGGGGTAGAAAATCATGAAGAAATGCCCCTAGATTTTAGCGAGGAACATTCCGGCGGCGATTTTTGCGGTGGTCAAGAAGACCGTGAGGAGCGACAGGGCGAACTTGAAAAAATCGAAAGTACAAAAGATTTATTATACGACATAACCCCCGAAGAAGTGAAAGAAATTCCTATAAAAGAAGAGGCCGCGCCCCTTCCTTCTACAGGAAAAAGCCCCGTGAGAACATTATTTAAACGGGAAAGTTTATATAAATATATGTTAGAAAACGGGCTTGCTATATTTTGGCGTTATCTCGTACGAGACTTAGGCATGAAAGATAAACGCGCGATTATCGAAGGTACTAGGGAGGGCTATAACGAACTCGGGAAGGGAGGCCGTTATTACAACATTCCGGAGGCCAAGAAAGAAAGGGCCAGACAAAACGCGTTACTTGATAAGGCGCTAGAACTGTTTTGTAAAGACAAGCAGGCCGTATAGTAAAGGCTTATCACAGCTAGAAGGGTATGCTTTTTTGAGTAGTTAAAAATGTTCAAAACTTGTTCAAATCATTGTTAAAATCAGATGAACACTGAATTTAATTTTAACAAAATGCCGGAAAAACTGTTAAAATAACTGTTAAAATCCGATAAACACTGATTTAAGGCGAATGGTTATATAGGCCGTTCGCCTGTTTTTTATCTGTTAGCAGACAAGGGGGGTGAGCTAATGCTGTATTCATGCCGTTTTTTCCGGCCTGTGAAAAGCCCCGTGTTTTGTCCGTGTTTTTCGGCCGCCTGTTATTGCCCTGTTAGCAGGCCGCGAGGTGCGAATGATAGGTCTATTTTATGTTAGCTTGGCATTCGTATAAAAATTCCAAGCGCGTATAGATTGATACTCAGGATTTATTCGCCGATGGGGTTTCATTTTGCTTCCCCTTTCAAGCGCGTGTATAGATTGCGACTGGAAGGGGGGCTCATTTTGCGCCCCCCCTTTTTGACTGCCCCCTTTCTCACGCCGTATAGATTGCGGCCTCCGCGTGTAGATTATCCCCTTCAGAATGCATTTTTTG
>JAFSSV010000121.1 GCA_017450825.1 Synergistaceae bacterium | reverse complement strand
CTCCGGTTCGCTTCGCTCACCACCTCCCCTTTCAGGGGAGGCAAGGGACGTAGCCGGAATAGAAGGACTCTCTCGTCCCCCCTGTTAAGGGGGGATGTCAACTTGTTGACAGGGGGGTTGCTTTTTAACAGGGGGACCGCTTGCGGTGGTGGGGGGTTGTTAAAAGAAGGCCAAGCTTGCCGGCGAAGGGGGAGTTTCAACAAGGCAAAGCTTATGCGAGTATAATAATAGATAATATTAAGTTAAGGAAATGAAAAAAATTGCACACTCAAAGCATTAATCTAAAAAGCATCAACAATGCCCGCGAACTCGGAGGCTATCTCACCGCCGAAGGGAAAAAAATTAAACGCGGCGTTTTGTTAAGAACTGCTAAGCTTAATAAAATTTCCAGCCAAGACATCACCCGCCTCACAAAAATTTATAACCTCTCAACTATCGCCGACCTTCGTATGACTTTCGAAGCCCTCCCCAATCCCGACCCCGTAATCGAAGGCGTAAGATATGTAAATCTTCGAGTTATTGACGAAGATTTATTCATGAACGAACTCGAAAAAAAATTATCCGGCGATAAAGATCCCTTTGAAACCCTCAAGACTATCGCCAACAGCGGATTGATCGGCGAAGATTTGTACATAAATTTTCTTGCAGGGGAATACGGGAAAAAAGCTTATAAAGAATTTTTCCATGAGCTTTTAATCTTGCCGCCCGGACGCTCGCTGCTGTTCCATTGTACGCAAGGCAAAGATCGTACAGGCTGCGCGGCTATGCTGATACTTTCAGCGCTCGGATCAGGCGAAGATACTATAATCGAAGACTACATGCTCACAAATATTTTTAACGCGGATTTAATCGCTGCCGACCGCAAAATGCTTACAGGACACGGCGTAAAAGAAGAAGAGCTAGACAAATATTTTTTCATTCTTAACGCCGTTCACCCAACGCTCATGAAAAATGCGCTTGCCTGGCTCAAAGAAAATTACGGCTCGCCCATTGGCTATATTATTAACGAGCTTAAAGTAAGCCAAGGCGATCTCAAAGAATTAAAATTAAAATTTCTTGAGGAGGAATAAATTTTATGAAGACAGAATTAAAGGACAATATCCTCACGATTTTCCTTGAAGGACGGATCGACTCGAACAACGCGCCGGAACTTGAACAAAAACTTTTGGACGTTTTAACTCAAAATGCCTCGGCCGCGAAAATTCAAATTGACGTTGACAAGCTCGAATATATTTCTTCGGCCGGGCTTCGCGTTCTCTTAAAACTCCGCAAGGCAATAAAAAAGCCCCTTCCCGTTATCAATGCCTCGAATGAACTCTACGAGATTTTTAACGTTACGGGCTTCGTTGAATTGCTTGAAGTTCATAAGAGAATGCGCGAAGTTTCTGTCGAAGGCTGTGAGGTTATCGGCGAAGGCGGTTACGGAAAAGTCTACAGGCTTGACCCCGAAACCATTGTGAAAGTTTACAAGCCTAATTTCAAGCTTGAATTTATCGAACAGGAACGAAACGCCTCGCAAAAAGCTTTTATTATGGGAGTCCCGACGGCGATTTCTTATGACGTTGTGAAATGCGGCGACTGTTACGGCGTTGTCTATGAAATGATCAACGCTAAGACAATAGCTCAAATAATCAGCAAAGACCCAAGTAAAATTCCGGAATTAAGCGCCAAGAGCGCCAGACTTCTCAAAGAGCTTCATAAAATCATTCCCAGTTCTGATTCTGGATTGCCGGATTACAAAGAAATTTTCTTAAACTGGAGCTATTCAATTTCAAAATTTCTCACGGAAGAAGAAGCAAAGAAACTAAAAAATTTTATCAGCGCTATTCCCGATCGCAAGACTTTCATTCACGGCGATTACCATTCAAAAAATATCATGGTGAGAAACGGCGAGTTGCAATTAATCGACATAGGAGCGGCTTGTGTCGGTCACCCGATCTTCGATATTGCTGAGATTATGCTTGTCTATATCATCATGCCTGCAAGCCGGGGCGGAGAAATCCCAGATGAATATTTTTTATCGATGCTAGGCTTCGATTTTAATTACACCTCCCAAGTATGGGGAACAATCTGCGGAACTTACTTCGGCTTGTCGTCGCCCGAAGAAATTGAAACGCTTACAAAAAAGCTTATTCCTTACGCTCTTTTAATGATGTCGTACAGAGCAACAATATCGCCCCTGTTCTCCCCCGAGGAATTGCAAGCGGTAGTTAAACGTACTGTTATTGAACGCCTCCTGCCTGCTATCGACACCGTAGAGCCTTTAGATTTTTAATTTTTTAAGGAGGAAAGATTTTTCATGAAGACAGAATTAAAAGACAACACTCTAACAATTTTTCTTGAGGGACGCGTAGACTCGAACAATGCCTCCGAACTTGAAAAAAAACTTTTTGACGTTTTAACTCAAAATGCCTCGGCCGCGAAAATTCAAATTGACGTTGACAGGCTTGAATATATTTCTTCGGCCGGGCTTAGAGTGCTTTTAAAACTCCGCAAGGAAATTAAAAAGCCT
>JAFSSV010000120.1 GCA_017450825.1 Synergistaceae bacterium | reverse complement strand
GGGTTGCGTTCAAAAGAAGGCCCAACTTGTTGGCGAGGGGGTTATCTTTAAAAAAAATTTTTTTTAACTACAACCCCTCCGGTTCACTCTGTTCACCACCTCCCCTTTATTAAATTCAACCCCTCCGGCCCTTTGGGCCACCTCCCCTTTCAGGGGCGGCAAGAGTGTAGAGGGAATAAAAGATGTCGAAGAACTCTCTCGTCCCCCCTGAAAGGGGGGATGTCAACTTGTTGACAGGGGGGTTGCTTTCAAAAGAGGGCTAAGCTTGTTGGCGAGGGGGGTTGTTCTCTAAGAAGGCCGCAGCGTCGAGATGGTTATAGCGTTTACTATATCAGCTTATCTCTTCGATATAGTGAACGTAATCAAGTGACCCTAGAGCCTCGATAATGTCGCTGTGCCTTTTATATTTTTTGAAGTCGCGTTCGCTGACTGTAATTGAAACTGAATAGACGCTTATTCCTGAATTCGCGTAAGCAGGATTTGACTCGATGTCGTCGATTTTCAGTCCGAGCTTTCTAAGAGTCATAACGAAGTCTTGAAGGTTGTAAGTATTTTTTAGTTCGAGCTGGATTTCAAAATGATTCGATCTGTCTTTTAAAATTGCTTCGATAAGCGGGAGCTGTGATATACAGCCGAGCAATGAAAAGAACGAGATAAGCGCGACCGTATAGAGTCCAGCGCCCGCGGCCAAGCCAATCACGCCGCAAGCCCAAAGACCCGCGGAAGTAGTGAGTCCTTTTATTTGACTCTTTGAGCTGAATAAAATCGAATTGCCGCTTATCATTGCTATCGAAACGACAGAAGCCGCGGAGATTATCGGAATGCCTTTGCCGGTTTCGGCGATAATACATGAGTCAATCATAGCTGACACCGCCGAGGCCATTGAAACTATTATGAAAGTTCTAAGGCCGGCGGAGTGTCGTTTGCTTGACCGTTCGCAGCCTATCAGCGAGGCAAGAGCTACGACCAAAAAAATTCTAAATAAAACAGAATAAAAATTAATACCAATTGACCAAGACCCAAGATATTTTATTAACGGGTCTTGGAATAATAAAGAATTCATATTTTACTCACCCTTAATCAGCTTAAAAAAATTTTTTTAGAAAAAGTTATCAAATTTTTATCAGTGTATCTGTTTCAACGTTGAAGACTTCGCTTTGAAAATCTTTTCCGTTTTGTCTTGCGTAAATTTCTTCGTCCGAAGGAAAGTAAGGACAGACTTTTATTTTGCCCGGTTCGTTGTTCCATGAGGCGCATTTTTCGCCGATCTTGAAGAGTCTGAAAAAGTCTTTGGCTTTTATAGCTTCGTTGCTGTCGTCGAGTGACCAATAAAATTTTTCCCAGCCTCCCATTTTTTCCAGCGCGAAATGAGTCGCCGGACTTGAGAAGCGAATTCCTTTCCGGAGCTTATATTTTCTTTTGGCTTTGAGCACGGAGGCCCAAGCGAGGGCGGCGCGGTCGTCCGGGGTGCCTTCGATCTGTTTGATTATGTCGGCGAGCATTGGAAAAAATTTTTCGGCGCGGCAATAATCATCTAGTGCTTTAGCAAGGACTTCGAGCGGGTACTCTTTAAGTTTCATGAACAAAGCTTCCTGTAACCGGGATAACTTTTTGTCTCCGGGCATAATCGTGAGTTCATTCGCAATCTCTAACAGCCTATAAAAATATGGTCTGTCGGACTCGGTCATTTATAAGTATTCACCTTCTCTGATTACGCGTTCTCCTGGTTCTTCGGGTGGAAGGAGTGCAGCTTGAGTCACGGCTTCCTTATATTCAGCCTCTAAAGAACTTGTGATTTCTTCATCTCGGTTATCTACGATTCCTGAAAAATCGTTAAAGTCTTTTTGTTTTTGTTTTTGCTTTTTTGAAGATGTATTAGCGAATCTTTTTTCTTTGTTGTCATAGTTGCCTTCAATGATTTTGACGAGGTTATTTTCTTGGAGGAGCCAATCAATAGTCAACCAATTTGATGTTTTAGGGCTTTCCCTTAAAAAATCGGACTCAATAATTTTTTTGAAGAGGGCACTCCACCAATTGAAGAATTTTCTTTCTTCGTCATTTCTCTGTAAAGCTTTTAACGAGTTGAGTCTTACAGCAGTTTTCTTTAGGACTTTATTAAATCCTTCAGGGACAAGAATTTCATTCCAAAGGTCAATGACTCCGGATAAATTTATTTTCTTGTCATTATTTTGGGGAGTCGAAGCTGAAGCTATTAAAGCTTTTGCTTCTTTTAATTTTTTTTCCTCTTCTTCCTCATATTTTTTTTGGGGAGGGAGGGCGGGTGCTTCTGTTATGCTATGTTGTGTTGTCTTCTGTTCTGTTTCTGTTATGTTTTGTTCTTGTTCTGTTTGGTTCTGTTGTGTTGTGTTCTGTAGAGTTGTGACAGATGCGTTAGTCACGTCTTCGTCACGCGTGACTTCTAAAAGTTCTTTAATATCGTCGAAGTCTTTTGAGGTCATTGGTCTATGTTCAGGCTCTTTGACTTTCGCTGATAAATTTCCTTGATTATTATTATCTTTTTCACTTTTCCTGATCTTTTTATTAACGATAGGACGCTTAGCGACAGGGCGCTGAAATTTTTCTTTTTCGGAGTTGACTTCTTTAGAGACTTCGTCACTTAACTTTTGGACTTGGCTATAAAATTTGCCGCGGGCTTTAGCCTGTCTTAGTCTATTCTGTTCGCGTTTAGCTACTAATCTTCCGCTGTAATTTGTCCAGTCGTGGACGCGCATTTTTCCGTCAATATCTTCTTCAATGAAACCATAAGTGCCGCCCGGCCCGCATTCAATCATTGCCCGTAGAAATTCTTCTGGGTCTTTTTTCCAGCCGGCGGCGTCTGCGATGTCATAAGCATCGTATTTAGATAAGTCGCCGTTCTCAGCGTAGTCCAGCGCCCACCACCAGAACAAGAATAAATGTCCGATTGCCTGCGACATTTCGATGTTCAACATTCTTGAGAGTCTTTTTGCCTTCGGGTGATTCGATAATCCTTGATGAGCTTCAATCCATGCCATGATATTTTTTTTCCTTTCGTGTAATTAAAAAATTTTTTCTATACTAATTAATTATTTCGTTCAGCGCAAGAGAAAATTAAGCATACTTTTTCGGGCTTCGCTTCGATACCTCCGCTTACTTTTTAACTACAACCCCTCCGGCCCTTCAGGCCACCTCCCCTTTCAGGGGAGGCAAGGGATAATTTTAAAAAAAATTTTTGACGTTCGCTGATATATTTTAGTTCATGAAAATCAAAATAAAAAAGTTTTTTGTGAAAGCTCTTACCAAAGGGACTCAACTCACATAAAATTATTTTTTTTACAAGAATTCCGTGACTTTTAGTCAAGATTAAGCAAGCTAATAATTTATATTAGTCAAAGGATTCTTGAAGAGCTTTGAGTCCTTCGTGAGCGTTAGTCAAACTCACAATACAGATTGCGCTTTCACTCGTTGAATTAATTATCTCTATGTTGACCTTTGCTGAAGCAAGCGCCGCAAAAATCTTCGTCAAAGTCTGTGCAGACTCCGCCGGCGATTCAAAACTTACTGTTATAGCCGCGACTTCCGTTGCAAATGAAACGCCTTGGCCTCCAACCCGTTCAGAAACTTCACGGCAAATCGGAATGACCTCGTCAAGAAGTTCCTTCCTGTTAATAAGAAACGAAAGATCCGAACGCCCGCCCCTCATTGTGTTCTGAGTCACCATGCTCACGTCAATAGAATGCTCGGAAAGAGCTCGGAAAATTTCCGCCGCAACTCCCGGAATGTTAGGAAGACCAAGAAAGACAACGTGAACGCACTCGTCATTAAAAATTATTTTACTCATGAAAAATTTTTTTCTCCTTCTGGCTAAGATTTTTAATTTTTCAATAATTATAAGGCCCTATGCTAAAATTAAAATCGCTTTTCAAAATCCCAAACACTTAAAAAAATTTTTAACGGGAGGTAAAAAATTTTGAGCCTCATTTATTTTTTATTATGGCTGATTTTTAACGGACGGGTGACTCTTGAGATAGTTATAGTCGGAGCGGTTGTATCTGTTTTGCTTGACCTGTTCGTGAAAAAATTTTTAAAGATAAGCTTCGAAGGCGTTAAATTTTTCAAAGCCCTGAAACTTTTGCCGGACGTTTTGATTTATGCTGTCGTGCTTTTAATTGAAATCGTCAAGGCTAATGTTTTAATAACACGCTTAGCCCTTGCCCCTGTAATCGAAGTCGAGCCTTGCCTCGTGAAGTTCAACACGCCGCTAAAAACTCAAGCGGCCCGCGTAGCCTTGGCGAATTCTATAACGCTAACGCCCGGAACTATAACAGTATCGCTTTCAGATAATGAGCTTCTAGTTCACGCTCTTAACAGAGAGATAGCCGGCGGGCTTGAGAATTCTATTTTTGAAAGACTCTTGAAGAGAATGGAGCGAAAAGTAAATGTTTGAGGCTGAAGCAATAAAAAATTTTTTGCTCGTAGGGGCGGCGGTATTTTTATCGCTAAGTATTTTTTTATGTCTTATGAGGGCGGCGCTAGGCCCTAGATTTTCGGACAGGATAATCGCGGCGAACATAATCGGAACGAAAATAATTTTATTAATCGCTGTGCTTGCGTTGATAATCGGCCAAGATTATTTAGCTGATATTTGTTTAATCTACGCGATCATAAGCTTCCTGTCTGTTGTTGTGCTTGGCCGTTCGGTGCTTGAGAAGAAAGAAGAAGAACATGAAGAAGAACAGGAAGGAGAAAGCGAATAAAAAATGTTGAGAGTCTTAATAGCCGGCGGATTTATTATTGCCGGTCTTTTTGTATTGGGAGTTGCGACGGTCGGGATCTTCAGATTTTCTACTATGCTTAACCGTGTTCATGTTGCCTCCAAGTGTGACACTATGGGAGCGCTTTTAGTTTCGATTGGCCTGATAATTTTATCGGGAATGACTATTTATTCGCTGAAATTATTTTTAGTGATTGTCTTTTTATGGCTCTGCAATCCAGTAGCGAGTCACTTGGTTGCCCGGGCGGAAGTAAGCACCAACCCTAACTTGAATTTAATTTGCGATTTTCTTGATAAGACGGAAGGAACAGAAAATAAAAATGATATTAATTGAATGGCTCTTGTTAATTTTTTTAATCGTCTGCGCGTTGGCCGTGTCGATCTCAAAAAATCTTTTGAACTCCGTAATAATTTTCATGAGTTATAGCTTAGTCATGGCGGTAATATGGGTATTGTTAAGATCGCCGGACTTGGCTATCACCGAAGCAGCAGTAGGCGCGGGAGTAACGAGTATTTTATTTTTCTTGGCATTGCGTAAGATCGGCCAGCTAGGTCACGAAAAAGAAAACGAAGACCCTCAAAGCCAAGACGAGATAAAAAAATAATTCTGAAGAGAACTCCCTTCGCCGCAAACGGCCCTGTTTGAAAGCAATCCCCTTGTCAACAAGCGGCCTTCTTGTTGAAAAGCAACCCCCCTGTCAACAAGTTGACATCCCCCCTTTCAGGGGGGACGAGAGAGTTCTTCGACATCTTTTATTCCCTCTACCCCTTGCTGCCCCTGAAAGGGGAGGTGGCTGGTCGCGAAGCACGCCGAAGGCTACGAAGTGAGGCCGGAGGGGTTGTTTTTAGAGGTGATACAAAGGGCCGGAGGGGTTGTGCTTAAAAATGTGCCGAAGGGCTTGAGTATAATTCTTATTAAAAGGAGAAAATTTCTTATGCAAAAAAATTTTTTCAAGATCGCTGCGCTGTGTATCGCGTTATCGTTTTCAGGGATAGCGCGGGGCGCAAGCTTTCAGCCGGTATTAAAGAAAGCTTTGAACGGAGATGCTCAAGCTCAATTTGAACTTGGCGAAATGTACGACTTGGGAAAAGGAGGACTCTATCAAGACAGAGAAGAAGCCTTCAGATGGTACAGCAAGGCCGCCGAAAAAGGACTCCCCGCCGCTCAATATAATCTCGGCTTCATGTACTACAACGGCAAAGGCACAGAAAAAAATCTTGACGAGGCTAAAAAATGGTGGCGCTTGGCCGACCGTAAAGGAAATATCAAAGCTCAAAATAATCTCCGTACACTCGGCGAAAAATGGTAAGCAAAAAAAAT
>JAFSSV010000119.1 GCA_017450825.1 Synergistaceae bacterium | reverse complement strand
CTTCTAATAAAACAACCCCTTCGGCCTCACTTCAGGCCACCTCCCCTTTTTAAAAACAACCCCTCCGGCCCTTCAGGCCACCTCCCCTTCCAGGGGAGGCAAGAGTGTAAAGGGAATAGAGTATCTCGAAGAAATCTCTCGTCCCCCCTGAAAGGGGGGATGTCAACTTGTTGACAGGGGGGTTGCCCTCCAAGAAGGCCAGCTTGCGGTGGTGGGGGTTCTTTAAAAAAAGGGCCACGAAGTGGCGAGGGGGGTATTTTCAAGTGCTTTTACTATACAAGAATTTACTTTACACTATTTTATAATTCAATCTATCAAAATATAACAAAAAAACACCGCCGAAGCAGTGTCATCATTTATTTTTGTCTTTAAGTTTATTTCATATTATAAAATTCTGGCTCCACAACCAGGACTCGAACCTGGAACCTAGTGATTAACAGTCACCCGCTCTGCCGATTGAGCTATTGTGGAACTCTCTCGCACAACGAAGGGAATTTTAAAATAACCTTCGTTTTTTGTCAAGTTTTGTTATAGAATAATTAAAAGCTCTTTCAAGGAACATACGAACATGAATAAAAATTTAAAGCTCTTGAAAATTTATGAAGCATTACGCGACGAAGTTGATAAGCTGGAATTTTCAGCGCCAGTCGAAAAAATTTATAACCCCTTGGCTTACGCTTGGGACGGAGCAGAAAAATATTTCAGCTTGTTCCAGTCATTCAACGGACAGGGAAAAATTATTTTCTTGGGAATGAACCCCGGCCCTTGGGGCATGGCTCAAACCGGAGTCCCCTTCGGAGAAGTTGAAGCCGTAAAAAATTTTCTCGGCATAAAAGATTTAAAAATCTTAACCCCTCAAAATCAAGCAAGCTCTTACAAAATTGAAGGGCTTGAATGCAAACGATCCGAAGTAAGCGGCAAAAGATTATGGAGCCTCTTTAAAGATCGTTTCGGGACAGCTCAAAATTTTTTTCAAGAACATCTCGTCTTGAATTATTGCCCTCTGTTGTTCTTAACAACAGGAAAAAATAATAACGGCCTCAGAAATCTTACGCCCGACAAACTCAAAAAATCTGAACAGGAAAAATTATTCGCCGCCTGTGATAAATCTCTTGCCGAAATTTGCGAAGCCCTTGATACAAAATTTCTCGTGGGAGTCGGAAATTTTTCTTACAACAGAGCAAGCGAAGCCTTAAAGAATTCAAATATAACGATAACAAAAATTCTTCACCCAAGCCCCGCTTCCCCTCAAAGCAATAAAAACTGGAGCGCTGTAGCTGCACAGCAATTAATAGATTCAAAAGTCTGGAGTGATTAATAATTGACTTATGACGATAAAAACAATTTTATAAGAGTCCGCGCCTTCGTAAACGGAAGAGTTCAGCACGTGGGCTTCAGGTACTGGGCCTGCGAACAGGCCGAACGCTTGGGACTTACAGGAAGCGTCGAAAATTTACCCGATGGCCGAGTCGAAATAGTCTTCCAAGGCAAACCAGAATGCGTCGCCGAAATGAAAGAAAAATTAAAACGCGGCCCTACTATGGCCATCGTAAGGCAGGTTATCTTTTATAACGAGAAAGTTAAAGACGATGAAACTAACTTCGGGAGCTTTTATTGATTTTTATATTTATGAAGGGAAGGTGATAAACTTTATAAAAATTTTTCAGGAGGTATTTTTTTTCTAATCATGAAGAAAAAAATTTTTTCAGCTTTATTTTTTGTTTTAGCGATTCTTTCAGCTGCAGCTTATGCAGCTCCCAAACCCAAAGTCGTAATTTATACGTCAATGTATGAAGATGTCATCGAAGCAATGTCCGAAACAATGAAGGAAAAATTCCCGGACTATGACATCGAATTCTTCTACGGCGGCACAGGTACCCTTCAAGCAAAAGTCAACGCCGAGCGCGAAGCAAAAAAACTCGGCTGCGATATGCTCATGGTTGCAGACCCTTCTTACTCACTCGAACTCAAAGAGCTTGGCCTTCTTCATAAATATGTCACTAAAGAAGCCGACAAACTCGGCCTCGAATATGACCCCGAAGGCTATTGGTATCCTGTGAGAAATTTAAATATGGTACTGGCCTTCAACCCGGAAAAATTTAAGCGCGAAGATCTCCCCAAGTCCTTCAAAGATTTTGCCTACGACGAAAATTTAAAAGGCTATATCTCAATGCCCAACCCCTTGACTTCCGGCACAGCCCTCGTAGCTCTTTCTGCTCTTAAAAATAAATACGGCTATGAATATTTTGACAAGCTCGGAGAAAATAAAGTCATGGTCGAGTCCGGATCTGTCGCCCTCACAAAATTAGAAACAGGCGAATGCAAAGTCGTCATGATTCTTGAAGAGTCCGTCCTCAAAAAACGCGAAGAGGAAGGCAGCTCCCTCGAAGTCATTTATCCTGAAGACGGTGTTATCTGTGTCCCGTCGCCTATCATGACAATCAAAGACGAGTGGAGCGCTAATAAAAATTCTAAAATCTGCGAAGAGCTTACAGAATGGTTCTTATCCCCCGAAGGCCAAAAATATATTGTCAAGGGCTGGATGCATTCCGTTCTGAAAAATCCGCCCGCTATTCCTTATGACTCTATTCAGACATCTAAAATTTTTGAACAAGCTATGCCGGTTGATTGGGCACAGTGTCTGGCCGAACGCGCAGAGCTTAGAACAAATTTTGAAGAACGGGTAAAGAAATAATTTAATTACTAAAAGCAACCCCCTCCGGCCCT
>JAFSSV010000118.1 GCA_017450825.1 Synergistaceae bacterium | reverse complement strand
GTCAGCAAGCTGACATCCCCCCTTTCAGGGGGGACGAGAGAGTTTTTCAACACCTTCTATTTCCTTTACACTCTTGCCTCCCCTGAAAGGGGAGGTGGCCGAACGAAGTGAGGTCGGAGGGGTTGCTTAAAAAAAATTTTTAGAGATAACCCCCTCGCCACTTCGTGGCCCTCTCCCCCTTTACAGGGGGCGCAAGGATTTTTTCAAAATACTCTATTTCCTTTACGTCCCTTGCCTCCCCTGAAAGGGGAGGTGGCCGACCAAAGGGAGGCCGGAGGGGTTGAATTCAAAAGAAGGGGAGGTGGTGAGCGAAGCGAACCGGAGGGGTTAATTTTTTAAAGGGGAGGTGGCCGGTCGCGTAGCACGCCGAAGGCTACGAAGTGAGGCGGAGGGGTTGTGGTTAGAACAAGAAGGAAGGTGCTGAACGAAGTGAAGGCGGAGAGGGTTGGCTTTAAGAATTCACACAAGCAAGACTCTAAAAAAAGACTCTACTCAAAACAAAAGGAGGAACTAATAAGCAATGCCAGAGAATACAAAATCAATGAGCGATTTATGGCGCGAAGCAATCTATACGGCTCATGTAAATTTCTTGCGCAAAAGAAATTTATTTGACGACTGGAAAAAATTTAAGGCCGGAAAAAAATTGCGTCAAGATGATTTCAAGCTTATGTCCGAATTTATCAAGATTGCAGAAAAAAATACTCAAGCTCAAGAACAAGAATAAAAATGTCAATAGAAATTCTTTCATATAACTATGTTTCTGAATTGCCCGCGCTTATTGCTGAAATCAAAAAAAAATTTGCCGGCAATCAAAATAATTTGCGCTTTGTAATTCCTTCAAGGGCCGATAAAAATTGGTGGCCCGACTCGGGCGCTCAAGACTCTTTGTGGACATGGAACGAAATTTATAATGACTTATGTTCTTCAAATTTTGCCGCAAAAAAAAGAATCTTATCTCCGCCCGATCATTTATTGATTCTTGACGTGATTTTAAAGGACGTTCTAGCAGATTACCCCGACAAAGTAAAAAACTTGCCCGGACTTCAGCGGCCGGGATTTTTATTAATTATCTCCAGCGATATTCGCGAATTATTAAACGAAGCCGTAAGACCCGGACAATTAATTTTGAATCCTGAAAGCGATAATCCTTCAGAATTTTTATTGCCCGAAGTTTATTCGCGCTATATTAATTATCTTGAAGAATATAACTTGCTTGACAGTGCCGAAGTCTATACAGCAAGCTTTGACGAAATCCAGAAGAATCAAGAATGGGGCAAAGAGCTTATTATAATTTTTACGGGGTTTCTGTCCTTCACTCATGGACAGCTTGAACTAGTCCAGGCCCTTCGCGACAGGTGCAAAGAAGTTTTAATCGTCAAGCCGGAGTCACAGCTGAAAAATTTTTATGACGCTGGCGCTCAGTTCGGAGAAAGAGTACAAATAAAAAAATCTTCCGGGAAAATTCTTGACATTCCTGTCGCCGACCCCGGACTCGAACCCGAAGTAATCGCCCGTCAAATCGCTCTGAACTTCCAAGAAAATTTTGACGGTCTAGCCCTAAGCATTTCTCAAGGCCGTGAAGAATCTTTTGCCGAAGCCTTTGAACGTTACGGAGTGCCTTATAACTTCATGAGCGGAGTAAAGATAAGCCAGACTTTACCGGGAAAAGTTTTGAGCGCAATCAGAAATTTATACACTAGAAATTTTCCGGCTTATGAAACTGCAATGCTATTAACTCAATCCTGTTTTGCCGGAATGAAATTTCCCGTCTTGAGGGCTTATCGTAACGGTCATTCAGGCTTGGACAACTGGGAAGAATATCTAACGCTCTTGGCCGAAGACGAAGGCGACGAGTTGCACGAAGTTTTTGAAGCGGCTTTGCTTGCTGTTAAAGCTATAAAAAAATTCTGTGCTGCTCTTGGAAGATATAACGCTCCAGAGAAAATCATGAGCGCCTTTTATGATTTTCTTACGACTCAAAATTTATGGTTAAGCCGTGATAACGGTGTCGCGGAATTTCAAGAGCTTGACGAAAGCGTAAGACTCACAGCAAGCGCAATCGAAACGATAGGCCAGAAAGTTTTAGCGCTTGATGAATTATTGCCAGATTTAGGCTATGTTCATAATAAAAGACTCAGGGACGATGACGCTTACGAATTTCTTGAGCGTTGGTGCGCTCATACTAATACGCGGGCGTCTTTGAAAATTTCTAACGCTGTGAGAATTTTCACCGGGCCTCCGCCTGTCCTTGCGGCCTTTCCTGTCTGGATAATGACGGGAGTAACTGCTAAAACATGGTCAGCTAATATCACAAGCTCCCCGCTCTTAGGGACTCATGAACGTGAAATTTTAGCTGAAAATAAAGCTTACCTGCCAATGATAAAAGACAAAGCCGTTCAACGTGAGGCACTGTTCAGGCGTTTAATTCAAGTTGGAGAAAAGCTCACAGTAATTTCACGGCCCGAACTTGATGAAGAAGGACGGCCTGTCGCCGAGTCGCCTTTCATGACTCGTTTTCTTGAAGATATGCCCGGCTGGCAGCGTGAACAAAAAGAGTCCAGCGGAATAAAAATTTTATTGGGAGAAGACGGCTTCACCTTTCCGGAGATTGATCCCGGCGAAAAAATTTTCAGAGCGGCTCCTGTTATTAACGGCAAAGCTAACGCCGTGGGAGCAAGCGATATTAATGAGCTTTTCAACTGTCCTTTCTTATGGTGGCAAAAGCGACAGTCAAAATTATTTGAGCCTAATTCTAATATCGTATCGCCCGCTGAATGGGGAAATTTATTGCATAAATTCTGGGAGCGGGTATGGCGGCGCTATCGTCTTGAAATGGAATCGTCCGGAGAAAAATTTTTCAAGATTGCTCTTGACGAGTGGGACAATCTCACTACAGCCGAAGAGCTTGACGAAGAATATAAAAATTATTCGCGTCTTCTCAAAGATTTTAGATTTAAAAGAAAATTGCAGGGTCTAGAGTTTCGCGTTAAAAGATTAAGCAAAGTTCAGGGTGAAATTATTGACAGCCTCCACGAAGCCGGCTTCGTTCATTCAAAAATTTTATTAGAGGAAGAAGCTCATTTAAAAACTTCTGTTAAAGGCGTTACGTTTTTAGGCCAATGCGACAGGATAGAATTCTTGAAAGATTCTCAAGGCAAAGAGATTGCCTTTATAGCTGACTATAAAGAAGGCACCGGAGAATTTTACGAGGCATCAATGAAGATTTCCGGTTATAGCTGGAACTTGGACGGGCGCGACAAATTTTCTTACGGCCTTCAGCTTTCTTTATATGCTGCGCTGTTCAGCAAGAATTATTTATCTAACAAGCTTGCCGGAGTTTATATTCTTGGCCTTGAGAACGGAAAAATTTCCGGGAGCTTTGCTCAAGACTTTGAATGTTATGAGGCTTTCAAAAATTTCAGAACCCCCAAATTTAACACCGGCCTTGATGTTAGAATTCTTGAAGGTCAATACGCTATGGAATGCGCCGTAGAAATTTTAAACGGAAAGCAATTCAGCCCTAATTATAACGGCTCGTTACTTTGCGAGTTTTGCCGGATCAAAAGTCTTTGCCGACGCGGTGAACTTAGAGGCGAAATGCTTGAAGAGCAAGACGAGTCCGAAGTCAATGTATAATTAACTCTGCTTTTTGTATTTTATTTTTATTTTTTGATAGGAGAACAAAATTTTTTCTCATGCCCAACGAAAAAGAAACTACTACTAATGATAACAAGAATGAAAATCTCAATGACGAAAATTTAAATCAAGAGACTCAAGAAAACGAAACGCAAGGAAGAATTTTAAACTTGCCTCTTGTTGGTGAGATTAAGACAAGCTATTTAAATTACGCTATGAGCGTCATAGTAGGCCGCGCATTGCCGGACGCAAGGGACGGACTCAAACCTGTTCAAAGGCGAGTCCTTTATGCTATGTCGGAACTTGGCCTCAAACATAACACGGCTTATAAGAAATCCGCCCGTATCGTCGGAGAAACTATGGGTAAGTATCACCCTCACGGCGACAGCGCAATCTATGACACCATGGTAAGGCTCGCTCAAAGTTGGAACTTGCGTTATCCGCTTGTTGACGGTCAAGGGAATTTTGGTTCTGTTGACGGGGACAGCCCCGCGGCTATGCGTTACACTGAAGCCCGGTTATCGTGGCTCGGTGAGTTAATGCTGTCAAATATCGAAGAGAACACTATAGACTGGACAAAAAATTTTGACGAGAGCTTGAAAGAACCTATGACTCTTCCTTCGATTTTGCCGAACTTGTTAGTCAATGGTTCGACAGGAATCGCCGTAGGTATGGCGACTAACATTCCGCCTCATAACTTACGCGAAGTCGTCAACGCTTTGTGCTGGCTCATTGATAACGGGATCGAAGCCGAAGACGCTGACTTGAAAGACATAATGCGCCTGTTGCCCGGGCCGGACTTCCCGACAGGCGGAGAAATTACGGGCCGTTCAGGAATTCTTGAAGCTTACAGCACAGGACGCGGAAAAATTACCGTCCGGGGAAAAATGAAGGTCGAAGAGAACAAGCGCGGCCGTCAAAGCATAATCGTTACGGAGATTCCCTTCACAGTAAATAAAACTATGCTGCTTGAAACAATGGTACGCTCTGTTCAGGACAAGGAGATCGAGGGAATTTCAGAAATCCGTGACGAAAGCGACAGGGACGGATTGCGAATTGTTGTCGAACTTCAACGCGACACAGACGCTGATTTAATAATGCGCCAGCTTTACAAACATACGCAGCTTCAAAGCACCTTCGGAGTAATTAATCTTGCGCTCGTTGACAAGCACCCCGTAATTTTAAACATAAAGCAAATGCTCGGGCTTTATTTGAATTACAGGCGCGAGGTTGTTCGCCGCAGAACTGAATACAGACTCAAACAAGCCAAAGGCCGTGAGCATATAATCGAAGGCTTGAAGAGCGCTCTTGAAAATATTGAAGCCGTAATAAAAATAATTCGCGCTAATAATTCTGCGCTCGAAGCTAAAGCCGCTTTGAAAAATGATTTAGGTTTTTCTGATATTCAAGCTCAAGCTATTCTTGATATGAGGCTCCAGCGTTTAACGGGCCTTGAACGCAGCAGACTTGACGAAGAACAGAAAAAACTTTTAGCAGATATTTCTTCATTTAATAATATCCTGTCTGATAAAAAAATTCTTGACGGAGTTATCCGTGACGAACTAACAGACCTTGCGACTCGTTTTGGAGATGACCGCAGGACAGATATTGTCGAAGAAGTTCAGGAAGTCAACGCCGAAGATTTCATTCAGGAAGAAGATATAGTTATCACTCTTTCAAAGGACGGATTTATCAAGCGGCAGCCTCTGGATTTCTACAGGATTCAGTCACGCGGAGGCAAGGGCCGGAGGGGAGCTTCAATTCAAGAGGATGACAGTATCTCAATGTTATCTGTAACTCATACTCATAGGGTCGTATTCTTTTTTACAAATCTTGGCCGTATTATGGCCGTTAAAGGCTACGAGATCCCCGAAACAAAATCAGGAAAGGGAAAGCCCGTTGCCCGTTACCTGCCTTTAATAGACGGCGAGAGGGTTGTAAATATTGCCAGTGATGAAGACACCGGCTGCAAGTTCGCTTTCTTCATAACTAAACTCGGAGAGGCCAAGCGCGTTCCTTTTGAAGATCTGCAATATAACAACAAGCCAAAAAGAATCATGAGGCTTGACGAAGGCGACGAGATCGCACAGGTAGTCTTGACGAGCGGTCATGATGATCTCTTATTGATTACAAGAGGAGGCCAGGGCCTTCGCGTAGCTGAAACAGAATTCAGAGCAGTCGGCCGGATTGCCGGAGGCGTTAAGGGGATAAATCTCAAGTCCGGCGATAGCGTTCTAAGCTGTGACGTAGTCAACGAGAATCGAAAAATTTTCTTAGTAAGCGAAAAGGGTATCGGCAAGCGTACAGAGTTCAAGGCCTTTAATCCTCATCACAGGGGAACGGCTGGAATGTCTATCATGGATCTCAGCGATAAGACAGGAAAAATCGCCTGCGCCTTGGCCGTCAATGACAACGACGAGATAATTTCAATTACTTCAAGAGGCCGAATGATTCGTATGCTTGCAAGTGAAATCAGCGTGTTGCGACGCTTCGCAATGGGAAATATAATTTTGAGACTCGACGAGGGCGATACGGTTGCAGATTGCAGCGTCATAAGAGGAAGCGATGACCCAAACACTACTGCTGATCTTCCGTTTGAAGAAGGAGAGGGCGAAGCAGAAGCAGAAGGAGTACAGGAGAATGAGAATAGCTAAAGACGGATTGCCCACGATAATTTTTTTATTATTATGTTGCGGGGCGTTTGCTTTTATTTCATGGATACCTGCCCTGATAATTTTCGCGCTTGCTTTGTTGGTCATATGGTTTTTCCGTGATCCCGAACGCAAGGCGGATTATCAGGACGGAAAATTTTTTTCGCCTGCTGACGGTGAAGTTGTAGAGATTTCAGAATGTACTCATCCTTTCACAGGGAAAGCTGTAAAGATTGGAATCTTTATGAATATCTTTAGCGTTCATGTAAACCGTGCGCCTTGTACGGGACGCGTTGATTATATTGAGTACGTACCTGGGAAAAAAATCGCGGCCTTTGCTCCAAAAGCTTCAGAAATCAACGAGCGTAATTTTGTCGGCTTAACGACTCAATGGGGAGCAGTAATGATGACTCAAATAGCCGGGCTTGTAGCTAGACGGATAGTCTGCGACGTAAAGCGCGGGGAAGTTCTTGAGGCCGGATCGCGTTACGGAATGATCAAGCTTGGTTCGAGGGTTGATTTATATTTGCCTTGTGGTACAGTTTTGAAAATCAAGAAAGGAGAAAAAGTAAAGGCAGGTTTAACATGTATAGGAGTAATAACAGATTGAAAAATTTTTTGAAGCTTCGCAGGAAGATGGGAACAGGAACAAAGAGAAAGCCGCTGGAATTTAAAAATATTCTTCCCAACATGGTAACGAGCGGGAATTTATTGAGCGGTTTGTTCTCTTTAATAATGACGTTGAATGGCCGCTACATAGTGGCGGCATGGCTGATATTCTTTGCGGTAATCTTTGACGGTTTCGACGGCAAAGTGGCTAGAATGTTGGGAGGCGGTTCACAGTTCGGCCTTGAGTTTGACAGCTTGGCTGATCTTGTGAGCTTCGGAGTAGCTCCGGCGATTTTGATTTATCAGGTTTATGTCAGGGATTTAGGACTTGCCGGAGTCGGAGCGGCTTGTTTCTTTGCTCTTAGTGTAGCGTTAAGACTGGCGCGCTTTAACGTTGTGCATGTGCCGGGGCCGTTCCAAGGGCTTCCGTGTCCGGCTGGAGGTTTATTTGTAGCGTCGTTTATTCTGGCTCGTGTAAATTTGCCGGCGTGGTTAAGCGCGTTAATTCTTTTAGGGACAGGCGGCTTAATGATTTCCAGCATTCCTTACGCTAACATGAAAAAATTAACAAAGAAGACTGCGGACGGGACGAAGTGTTTAATTTTGTTCTCGTTGTTTGCGCTGTCGTTTGTATTTTTGAAGAGTTCAGCGCCGTTATTTTTATTTGCGATTTATATAATCAGCGGTCTGATTCATTTTGATTGGGGCCAATGGATTTTGAAACCAGAAGCAAGATTTAAAAATAATTAGACTGAACCCCTTCCCCTCCGGCCCTTCAGGCCACCTCCTCTTCTTTTGAATTCAACCCCTTCGGTTCGCTTCGCTCACCACCACCCCTTTCAGGGGAGGCAAGGACGCAGCCCAAATAGCAGGATTCCTTGCGCCCCCTGTTAAGGGGGAGAGGGCCACGAAGTGGCGAGGGGGTTATTTTAATAAAGAAGGGGTTATTTCTTAACACGATAAATATTATAAACAAGGGGGTAAGAACTTTGCGCGAATATGTGAAATTAACAGAGCGGGATAACGTCGCTGTCGTCACGCAGGACAAAGCCAAAGGCACAGAGATAATGCCGGGCTTGAAACTTCTTGATGACATTCCACAAGCTCACAAGTTTGCACTCGTTGATATTCCGAAGGACGGAGAAATAATCCGTTACGGTGTTGTTCTTGGCTATGCGCTGGACGCTATTAAGCGCGGCTCATGGATCAATGAACACATGCTAAGACTTCCGACTTCTCCTTCGGTTGATAACATGCCTTGGGGAATTAATATAAATAAAAATCTTCCCGAGGCTCCGCGAAAAACTTTCATGGGGTATAAAAATCCTGAAGGCTTTTACGCAGGCACAAGAAATATTTTAGGAATTCAAACTACTGTCCAATGTGTGCAGGGCGTTTTAAATGTCGCTGTAGAAAAAATCAAACGGGAAATTTTGCCTAAGTATCCTAACGTTGATGACGTTGTAGCTATTAATCATGCTTACGGCTGCGGCGTTGCGATTAATGCTCCGCTTGCTGAAATTCCTATAAGGGCCTTGCAGAATATCACGAAGCACCCGAACTTCGGCGGAGTCTTAATGGTTGTGTCGTTGGGCTGTGAGAAGCTCACGGTAGAAAAATTAATCGGCCCTGAAAATAATACGCCCGAAAATGTTATAGTTCTTCAAGACTGCAAGGGCTTTGACGCAATGATTAACGCTATTCTTTCAATGGCCGAAAAGAAATTAAAAATCTTGAACGCCCGCAAGCGTGAAGAATTACCTTTGAGCGATTTATTAGTCGGTATGCAGTGCGGAGGGAGCGACGCGTTCTCCGGAGTGTCGGCTAACCCCAGTGCCGGTTACGCGGCTGATATGTTAGTTCAGGCCGGGGCTACAGTAATGTTCAGCGAAGTAACAGAAGTCCGGGACGGCGTGAATTTTATTGCTGAACGCTGTGTGAGCGAAGAAGTCCGTGACAAGTTAGCGAATGAAATGCGCTGGTACGATAATTATCTTGCCGAAGGCCAAGTAGACCGAAGCGCCAACCCTGCGCCGGGAAATAAGAAAGGCGGCTTGAGCAACATAGTTGAAAAGGCTATGGGGTCAATCGCTAAGAGCGGAACATCTCCGATTGTTGAAGTTCTTTCTCCGGCGGAGCGTCCGACTAAGCACGGAATGATTTACGCGGCAACGCCTGCGAGTGATATGGTATGCGGGCCTTGCCAGTTAGCCAGCGGAATAGGCTTGCAGGTTTTCATGACGGGGCGCGGGACTCCTTATGGATTAGCGGCGGCTCCTGTTATAAAAGTCTGCTCACGAAACGAAATGAAAGATCAATGGTTTGACGTTATCGACATAAGCGCCGGAGCTGTCGTTACTGGTGAGAAGACTATACAGGAAGTCGGGACGGAGTTATTTAATTTTATTCTTGACGTTGCCAGCGGAGTCAAGAAGCCTTATACAGAACAGTACGGCCTTCATAATTTCCTGTGCATTTTCAATCCAGCGCCGATAACTTAAAGAAAAAGAAAACATAACGGAGGGTTTTGTTCCCTCCGTTTTTTTATTAGCGTCCCAATAAAGTTAAGATAGATTGAGGGAGCTGATTTGCTTGACTTAGCATTGACACGCCCGACTGATTAAGAATTTGAAGCTTTACGAACTCCATCATTTCTTTTGACATATCAGCGTCACGGATTCGGCTTTCAGCGCTTGTCAAATTAAGAGAAGTTGTCGTTAAATTTTCCATGGTATGCTCAAGGGCGTTTTGATACGCTCCGATCTTTGAGCGTTGTGAAGAGATCTTGTTGATTGCTTTGTCTAAAATGCTGATTGAACGCGAAGCGGTGTCGCGTGTTGTGAGATTGACATTTTCAATTCCGAGCGCGTTGCATGACGTGTCGCCTAACTGAATCATAAAATCTTCGCCGGTGTTAGCTCCGGTTTGAAAAGTAATTCCGTTGTCTTTGAGATGTAAGTACGCTGTGTAAACTTCCTTCTCGTTTGTTATAAAACGCTTGGTATTTTCGTCCCATTCAGCTGAAAGTCCGGCCATTGAATCGAATTCAATATCTACGTTAGGAAGTATATTATTTAAGACATTGCCTGTCGCTTTGATATTGCTTGCGATTACTTTTCCGGTGTGAGCCTTACGAACTGAAGCCGTGAAAGTTGTCTCGCTGGATTCTTGAATAGTATTAAAGCCAAGAGCGTTTAATAAATCTTCGTCCCCTGAAAAAGAAATTTCGCCGGCCTTGCCCGGTATAGCCGAACGAACGAGCATTGTTCCTTCCTCGTAATCACCGTTACAGATCCAAACGCTTTCCGAAGTGTTTGGTGTACCGTCAGCAATCGTGCAAAATTTATTAGGATTATCGGTGTATCTTCCTTGGCCTAAGCCGTTGGCAATCGCTTCATTAATTTTTTTCGCTACATCGTCTATTGTGTCGGTTTCGTAGAGAGTCACTGCTGTAGCTTGACCGTCGCCCTGCGTTATCGTCAAGGTTTGAGGCCGGGATACGAGAAAAGCTCCGCTCGCGTTGTAGAACTGCGGTATTTCGTTGAGCTTTTTGTAGTTCATGACGGTTTCGGTGACTTCCTCGGTGTCGTAGCCCGTTATGACTTCGACTTCTTCGGTGTAAGTTGTCGTTGGCTTGTCGGGAATCACACTTGCTGAAGGGACGCTAAGTCCGGCGTTAGGGTTGTAATCAGTGTTAGCTGTAACTCCACCATAGCCGCAGCCTATATGGTCTGCTGTCGTTGCATAACCTGCGCCTAAGTTGGGCGCGATGTAGCCCGCTGGTAATTTAGAAAAATCTGTCACACCGGGAGTCGCTTTAACTGAAACTCCGGCATTGATATTTATATCCCCTGAGTCCGATAAAACTCCTCCTCCTATACCTGCTGCGCCAAATTTTTCTATAACGCTTCCGTTATAGGTGACAAAACCTGTTCCGCCGGTCGCTTTGATTGTTCCGCCAGTAATGTTAATCTGCATATAGTTAGGAGTGCCACTGCCACCGCTACCGCCACTGCCAATGCCAGCCCCTGCGCCAGCAATAAACATTATTTCATTTCCTGGGCCCAATATTGCTTCTTCCGTATAATCACCTCCTACAGCGGTAATGTTACCGCCGTTAATATTTATAGTACCTTCGCCTCCGCCAGCAAGACAGCCAATTCCAGCAGCCCCTGAGCCGCCGGTCGCGTTGATTGTTCCGCCGTTAATTGTAATAGTTCCTGTGGAGACCCACCCGTTATTACCGCCAATCCCCGCCCCGTGAACCCCGCCCGTGGCGGTCAATGTCGAGAAATCTCCGTCAAGACTCGTTATCGTTAAGCTTGAATAAGGAAAAACAGCAAGCCCTGCGCGCCCATACCCGCCTATAAATGTATTGTTGCCGGATATATACATGTTCACGTTTGCGCCATGTTCAAGTAAGAAAGCCGGAAGTCCTTCAGTGCTGTTGTCAATATTAACGTCTGACAAAAAAACTTCAGCGGTTGTTACTGAGGCTTCAACGCTAACATACGTTCCAGAAGGGGCAGTACCGGTCAAATTAAATTTCCCGCGGTTATAGATTCTTAAATAAGAATTGCCATTGCTGTCGGTAGCGAACTCCCAGCCGTCGCCGGAGCTTGCCGGGGTTTCGCTGTTATCGAGGCCCGTACTTAAATCAATAATGTGAGTCCGTTCTTTCGTTACGGTTTGAGTTTCAGTTATGGGCGTTGATACTGTTACAGTTTGAGTCGTAT
>JAFSSV010000117.1 GCA_017450825.1 Synergistaceae bacterium | reverse complement strand
TAGCCAGAATAGAAGGACTCCTTGCGCCCCGCCGTCCCTGTAAGGGAAGGGGGACCGCTTGCGGTGGAAGGGTTGGGGGAGAGGGCCACGAAGTGGCGAAGGGGGTTATTTTTTATGCCAGCTTGCGGTGGTGGGGGTTAGCTCAAAAAAATTTTTTCTTGAAAGAAAACCCCCTCCGGCCCTTCGGCACATTCCCTTTTGTTTAACCACAGCCCCTCCGCTTCACTTCGTTCAGCACCTCCCCAAGGGGAGGCTTTACGGCGAAGGACTTAGCTCAAAAAAAAATTTTGGGGGGAGTTTATAATTAGTAGAACTTAATTTTAAGAATGGGAGGAATTTTTTTTATGGCTTTCAAACGTTGGAAAGATAATCCCGAAGTCCAAGACGCTTACGGGAAATTAGAAGACCAACTGAGAAAATATTATCAGCTCGCTTCTTCTGAAAAAAAAGAAGACCGCCCTCAAGCTCAAAAAGTTTGGGCCAATATGTCCAGCTCTTACTGGGAAATCATCTTGGCACTCGTTGACGCACAAACTCAAACCAACCCCGCTAAACTAACTTTCGATCCGGAAGAAAGAGTCTTTATAGATTTAGGCTGTCTGCCCGGCGCTTTGCCTCTTGCTAAAGATTTTGACTTCAAAAAATATCTAGCCACAAAATGCGCGCCCGATATTTTTCCCGTCATGACTTTCTCTGATTTCATTATCGAAGCATGGGCAATAATCAACGGAAACCCCGCCCCCGATCCCGTAATCGGAATGTCACTGGAAAACAGAATAGCAGGCTTGAATGAAATGCTATTCAATGCTCAAGGCGAACGCAACGAATTTTTAAGCAAGATCGCCAGCGCTTACCCTTCAAAGTTAAATGTCCGGCAAACTATTGACACACTCAACGAGCTTTTAATCCCGGCTATGAAAGTTATTATGCGCGTGCCGGAATACAGGGAAGGCGACGAGGCAACAAGACAAAAATTAGCTCAAAGCCGCAAAGCTTATATAGACGCTGAAAAAAATGCTCTGCTCTTCGTGTCCTCCGCCAACAAAAACGAAGAAAAGCCCCTTCCTCTTGCTCAAGTTGAAAAGTTCGAGGCTTTACACGAAAAAACTAGAGTAATCGCTAAAAAAATTCTTTACTCTCAAATTGACGCGGTCAAAATCGCAAGGCGTTCAAAAAAAATTACAGATAACTGCGCCGCTATGTCACCTCAAATGAAACGCAGCGAGCTAAAAAATATGCTCGTCAAGAAACGCGAATATCTCACCGTCCCGGCCAAGAATGCCCGCTGTGATACTTCGCTCTTATGCCAGCCCGGTTCAACTCCGATTGATTACGCTAAAGACTACGAGATCTTCAGAGAGTTTAATTCAATGGATATGGATATGTTCAACGTGCCGCGCGTAAGAATGTACGGAATTCCTAGAATAATTTTTGTTCCCGGTCAGGGCCTTGGCACTTACGATTGGTCTGATCATACTTTGATAGTTCCAGCGTTCCCGGTTGGAGGCGAAGATAAATCCGTAAGCTATGCCCTTGGAACTTTCAGATGGGACAGCGACGAAGACAGGAAAGTCAAAACTCCTTATGAAGGAATCAAAGAGAACAAGAAAAAATCTTTGCTTGCTCTTGCCTCGTCATTCTATAAAGATTATTCCGTCTGGCTTACTAAAGAGAAGCGAGGCTACAGACTCCTGCCGCGAGAAATACATAAAGTTTTTGTGCAGATCTTTACACAAAAACCCGAAGAATAAAGAATGCCTATCAATATTCCCGGCGATCTTCCCGCGGCCGGTATACTTGAACGCGAAAATATTTTTGTAATGACACAACGAAGGGCAATGTCGCAAGATATTCGCCCTTTAAGAATCCTGCTGTTGAATTTAATGCCCACTAAGATAGTTACTGAGACTCAATTAGCAAGACTCTTGGGCAACACTCCCCTTCAGGTTGAACTTGATTTATTGACCATGAGCGGCCGTACTCCTAAAAATACGCCGATTGAACACATGCTGAACTTCTATAAAAATTTCGACAGCGTTAAAGATCAATACTTCGACGGCATGATAATAACCGGCGCTCCTGTTGAACAAATGCCCTTTGAAGAGGTAGCTTACTGGCCTGAACTCTGCGACATAATGGAATGGAGCAAGAGTCACGTTCACAGTACATTCCATATTTGTTGGGGAGCACAGGCCGGGCTTTATTATCATTACGGAGTGCCAAAGATCCATTTACCTCGAAAGATGTTCGGAGTCTTCAGACATAGAGTCACGCATAAGGGCTCGATATTGTTCCGAGGTTCTGACGATTTTTTCATGGTGCCTCACTCCCGGCATACTACTATAATGAAAGCAGACGTAATGAAAATTCCGGCGCTTAAAATTTTATCTGAAAGCGATGAGGCCGGAGTCTACGTGATCTCTACAAGTGAAGGCCGACAGATTTTCATAACCGGTCATTCTGAATATGACCCTGAGACTCTTGCGCTTGAATATTGGCGCGACAGAAACGCCGGACTTCCTATTCATATTCCGTGTAATTATTTTCCCAACGACGACCCTTCAAATAATCCCGTATGTACTTGGAGATCGAGTGCAAATTTGTTATATTCTAATTGGCTTAACTACTTTGTCTACCAACAAACTCCCTACGACGCTAGAAATATTAAAGACCTGAAAATTTAGCCGCGATTTTTATTTTTTAAGGAAGGCTGAAAGTTTATTATGAAAGCGCAAAGAAAATTACAGGACGGTTTCAGCTTAAAATTTATGCTTATCATGTTCGCGCTTGTTCCGTTGGTGACGGCTGTATTAATCATAGCGTTCACTTCGTCCAATATCATGCTCACTAACATGAAGGCCAGCGTCAAAGATGAACTTGTGCTGGCTTCAAAGGCTCTAAGAGAATATTATGAGTATGACCTCGTGAGCAATTATGATCTAGTTGACGGCTTTATTCGTTATGACACGAGCTATATTGACTCAATGGCTGCTACAGGCGTAGATCTCACACTCTTCAAAGAAAATATCCGCTTTATGACCACCATACGCGACTCAAACGGAAAACGTATCGAAGGCACTCCGGCTTCTAATGCGGTTTGGCAGGCTGTACGCTCCGGCAATGATTATTATTCAGACAATGTGAAGATCAACGGCATTGATTATTATGTTTATTACATGCCTATAAAGTCCGGCGAAAAAATTTACGGCATGGCTTTCTCCGGTAAGCCCGCGACTCAAATTCAAGCCGCCTTGTGGAGTGTTTACTTAATGATCTTTGCAATCAGTGCCGCACTGATAATAATATTCGCTTTGATTGCATGGCGTTCGGCCGTAAAGATCGCTGCGCCGCTTACAGCAGTCGCCGAAGACATTGATAGACTATCTCACGGCGAACTGGACGTAGAATTAAATCTCACAAGCAAAATTAAAGAGACAGCTCAATTACTTTCAGCCGCGGATAAATTAGGCCGTGTTCTTCGTGACGCTATCGGGAAGATTCACGACTTGGCATTCTCTTTAACAGACACTGTAAAATCTACAGCAGTTATGGCTAACGACTCTTCAAATTCAGCCGAACAGATTTCAAATTCTATTCAAGCTCTGGCAAAAACTACCGTAACAATGGTCAACAGCGTCAAAGACATTAACGACAACGTTACAGATATGAGCGGCATTATCGAACAAGCCGTAACAAACGTTGATAATCTTAACAGTCATTCCGGAGCAATCGGCGAAGCTAACACCGTAGCGCTGAAATATATTGCAGACCTTGCCGCCTCTTCGGTAAAATCTGCTGAAGCTATCAACGTTATCGAACAAAGCATAAAGGCTACGGATGCTTCAGTCGGAAAAATTAATGATGCTGTAAAAATTATCAGCGACATCGCCTCACAGACAAATTTGTTATCACTCAATGCAAGCATAGAAGCAGCGCGCGCAGGTGAAGCCGGAAGAGGCTTCGGAGTCGTTGCAGGAGAAATAAAAAAATTAGCCGAACAGTCTGACGAATCAGCTAATCAAATAAAAGAAATCGTGACAGAAATTGACGCGCTCTCTAGGGAATGTGTCGATCAGTCCGAGGCCGTCAAGCATTTAATTAACGAAGAAGTCGATCTCTTATCAGAGACGCAGGAGAAATTCAAAGCCCTCAATAATAATATAGGCGCGTCGCTAAGTGAGATCTCCTCCGTTTCAGAAATCACTACGAAGCTCGAAAGTATCAAGGACACAATCTTGAATGCTGTAGCTAATCTTGCTACAATATCCGAAGAAACTTCAGCTACTAATGAAGAAGTCGCCTCTTCGATCACGAAGATCGCTCACAACGTCAAGACAGTTTCATACGACACGAATATTATTAACGGCTTCG
Organism: Synergistaceae bacterium; assembly: GCA_017450825.1. Classification (GTDB taxonomy): domain Bacteria; phylum Synergistota; class Synergistia; order Synergistales; family Aminobacteriaceae; genus JAFUXM01. The sequence continues at coordinate 756 of JAFSSV010000117.1, read as the reverse complement.
CAGGAAATTTGAAAGAGGCCGTCGCGTATTTTAAATAGTAGAAAAATTTTTTTATAGGAGGAAGAATTTTTATGCTGTATACTTCGGCCGAAGCCGCCAAGCTTTTACGCAAGCTCAACGATGACAAGCAAGCCCTCGAACAGAATGAACGTCAGACTTTTGAGTTCTCTGCTGCAATAAATGAAAATATTGAACAGGCGCGCCCTGAATACGATTATGAAAAGACTCGCGCCGAACTTGAAGAGATTGAGTTAAAGATTCGCAAGGTCAAGCATGCTATCAATAAATTTAATCTTGAGCATGAAGTCCCGGGCTTTAATATGACGATTGATCAGCTGCTTGTGTATCTTCCGCAGCTGCAGCACAAAAAAATGAAGCTTTACGGAATGAAAGGCAGACTCGCTAAGACCCGTGAGCCTGTTCGGGTTGCCGGTACGATTGAATACACTTACGCAAATTATGACGTTGCCGAAGTGAAGAAAGATTATGATAAAATTTCGGCCGAGCTTTCACGAGCGCAGCTTGCACTTGACGCGCTGAACACGCAAATAAAATTTGAAATTGACTTGTAAAAAAAATTTTCCTTCCGTCGGTGGAATATTCTTTTTTCGTACTAATAAGTACATAGGCATTCCAAGTCTAGCCCTAATTCCTTTGGGTGGTTTAAAGCTTATTGAGTTATCCGACGTTATTTTTGAATGTTATTTTGTTATTCTCTGGCGAGGGTTCAATGTTTTACGCCTCAATCATTTTTTT
>JAFSSV010000116.1 GCA_017450825.1 Synergistaceae bacterium | reverse complement strand
TTAAGGTGCTTTTACTATAAAATTATTTTTAGTACTTATATTATAATTCGCTTTTGCGTTCAAGCCATTTTAATTATAAAATAAATTAAAACTTTACCGTTTTAAGAAAAATTTACGTATTAAGAAAAAAATTTTTTAGGGAGATGTTTTAAATTGAATATCTTACGTTTTTTCGGCTTCGATAACGACGAAGACGATTACGATGATAACGACGGCTACAAGAGATCAACCGCCCGCAAGGACAACCCTTCAAGACCTTCGGGCAACGCTCAGGGAAAAATTATTATTTATAACTACAACAGCCCCACTTTAAACGAAGACAAGGTCAGACTGCGCGAAGAATTCAACAAGGGCGCAATGATACTCGTAGACCTTCACAAATTAAGCCAGCGCGAATACGACGAAGAAGGCAAGAACTTTATAACTTTCATGTGCGGCGTATCGTTCGCCCGTAACGGTACAATGAAGTTTATTGATCCGGCACAGTATCTTTTTACGCCCGGCCCCGGAATGTATGAAATCTGGCCCGAGGGAAGTGACGTTCAATGAGCGATCAGCAATTACTCACCGGCAACGATGTCGAAGTCAAAGTCTTCAAGAAAGTTCGCTTCGGCGGCTATGACATTCAAGAGGTCGAAGACTTTTTGAATCAGCTTGCCGATGACTTGGACACTTACGAGAAACAATTAAGCGAAAAGACAGCGCGTGTTGAAGAGCTTGAAGGCCTTGTCAAAAAACAGGACTCCATGACCGACGCAATCAAAGACGCTTTGATTCAGGCACGCAAGGCCGCGCAGGACATGGAAGATCAAGCAAGCGCAAACGCTGAAAAAATAATTTCAGACGCTAAGACCGAAGCTCAAAAACATACAGACGAAGCCGAAGAAAAATATCGTGAAAGACTCGAAGATGCCCGGAGAAAGGCCGCCGATATTGTCGCAAGCGCTGAGTCACGAGCCGCCGACATCTTGCACAGCGCACGGGATACCCGCAGCGAAGCAGAAAAATTAAAAGCTGATCTCGAAGAACGCTTGCAGGGCGCAAAAGATGAGGCCGAAAAGATCGTAAGCTCGGCACGCGTTCAAGCTAAAGATATTATCTCCGGCACTGAAAACGAAGTTAAAGAATATCAAGAGCAATTAAATTTCTTGAGCATGAGGAAACAACAGTTCGTTAAGAATACAGTTTCTTTGCTTTTAGATTTTGGGAAGCTTCTGGATAAAGCTCAAGCTGATTTGTCTGACGAGCTGGACGGAAATTTATCCGAAGAAGATCAAAAGCAGCGTCAAGAACAGGAACAACTCGAAGCCTCTTTAGAAAAACAAGAGAATGACAGCGGCGAATAACTCACGCGCCCTTTTCAATTCGCCTTTGAATATACTTGCGGGCATAGGTCCAAAGACGGCGAAGGCATTTGCAAAATTAAATGTCTTCACGTTGGAGGATCTTTTTTTTCTTTTCCCCCGACGCTACGAAGACCGCCGCTTCCCTAAGCCTCTGGACTCTTTAACGCCCGGCAATAACGAATGTGCCCTTGCTGCTGTTTCAGAAATCGAAATCAGGAACGGCCGCACCGAAGCTCTTATCACAGACAGCACAGGCGAAGCTAAAGTCGTATGGTTTACGGATAAGATCGGCGAGTTCCTTCGCGAAGGAATGAGAATCGCCCTGTACGGGCCTGTAAATAAATTTTATTCTGTCTTGCCGCAGTTCTCCCACCCTCAATTTGAAATTTTAAAAAGCTATCGTCAAGAACCAAAGTTAATCGGAAAAATTTTTCCGGTCTATCCTGCTACGGCGGAGCTGTCCCAAAACGCTATAAGAAAATTTGTCGACACAGCTTTAAAAAATTACGCCGAAAAACTTTTAAAAGAATTCCTGCCTGAAAATATTTTGAATCGTTTCGGAATGTTGAGCTTTTACGAAGCTGTCTTGAAAATGCACAACCCCGACGACCCAAAAACTTTTATACGCGCACGCAACCGGCTGGCCTTTGACGAATTATTTTTATTGCAGGCCGGAATAAATTTAAGCCGCCGGGCTTGGCGTGAGAATACGAGTTCGATAAAGTTAAGCGCCTTAGAAAAATTAAACAGCTTCATAAAAAATTTGCCCTTCAAATTAACTCATTCGCAATTAAAATCAATCAAAGAAATTATCTCGGACTTGTCTTCAGACTTTCCAATGAACAGACTCTTACAGGGCGACGTAGGGTCGGGAAAAACTCTTGTCGCTATTGCGGCAATGATAGTAGCATCGGACTCGGGCGCTCAATCAGCCTTCATGGCCCCGACAGAAATTCTTGCCCAACAGCATTACATAACGCTGAAAAAAAATCTTGACCCCCTTGGCCTGAAAATTTCTCTTTTAACAGGGAGCGTTAAACAAAAAGACAGGCGGAAAATTTTAGAAGAGATCTCTTCCGGCGAGTCAAATATAATCATAGGGACTCACGCAATTTTTTCAGAGGGCGTTGAGTTTAATAATCTTGCGCTTGTTATCATTGACGAGCAGCACCGCTTCGGAGTCCTTCAGCGTAACGAGCTGATCTCAAAAGGACGAAGCCCTCATGTTCTGGCAATGACAGCGACACCTATACCCCGGACTTTAATTTTATCTATTTATGGTGATCTTGAAGTATCAACTTTAAGAGAACTCCCGGCCGGTCGGAAAAAAATCAAGACAGCTTCTCTTCGTCCCACTCAAACGAGGGCATTAATAAAAAAAATTCTTGAAGAGATTAAGAAAGGTCATCAAGTTTATTGGGTTTGTCCTTTAATCGAAGAAAGCGAAAGGGAATTACATTCGGTCAACGAAATTTATTCGCGCCTGAAAAATTTAATGCCCGATTTAAAAATTGAAGTCCTCCATGGTCAATTACCTATCGAAGAAAAATCTTCAGTCATGCAAAATTTTTCTGAAGGACGGGTCGACTTGCTTATATGCACGACAGTTATAGAGGTCGGCGTTGATGTTCCTAATGCTACAGTGATAGTTATTCAAGACGCTGGACAGTTCGGGCTTGCACAGCTTCATCAGTTAAGGGGAAGAGTAGGACGGGGGAGTGCTCAAAGTTTTTGTATCTTGCTTGAGAATGCCAGCATGACTCCGGAGGGACAGGCGAGGCTTTCTTCAATGGTAAACAGTTCGGACGGGTTTGAGCTTGCTGAAATGGATTTAATTCAGCGCGGGCCGGGTGAAGTCTGCGGGACTCATCAGCACGGTGTCACGGATTTCAGAGTCGCTGACTTGGTTAAGGACGAAAAAATTTTAGAGCTTGCCCGAAGTGAAGCAAATAATTTAATGACCGCCGACCCTGATTTAAAATCCCAGCCTTTATTAAAAAAAGAAATTATCCGCCGGCTTGGTCATGCTTTAGACATAGCCGCGACATCTTAAAAATTGTATAGCAAACACAGTTTATTTTCTATAAAACCCCTCCGGCTTTCAGGCGTGTGGATTAATAACCCCCTCAGGTTCACTTTGTTCACTACCTCCCCTTTTTTTAATCACAACCCCTCCGCCTTCGCTTCACTCAACCACCTCCCCTTACAAAAAATTAACCCCTCCGGTTCGCTTCGCTCACCACCGCCCCATTCAGGGGCGACAAGCGTGTTAAAAAAATATAAGATATAGAATGACTCTCTCGTCCCCCCTGAAAGGGGGGATGTCAACTTGTTGACAGGGGGGTTGCCCTCCAAGAGGGCCAGCTTGCTGGCGAGGGGGTTATTCCCAATGGGGACCGCTTGTGTTCGCCATTGGGTTATAAGTTTAGTATAAAGGGTGACAGAAAATGACCAACAATGAAATTTATGACGAAGCACGGGAAAAATTTTTTAATTTTTTATTGAAGAAGCCCTGTACTTCAAAGCAAGCCCGGGAATATTTATCGCGCAATAAAATTCCGGACGGGTATAAAAAAATTTTAATGACAGAAGCAAAAGACATGGGCCTTATAGATGATTTAACGTTTGCGAAATTATTTATTGACGGTCATTTGCATTGGGGGAACGCGAAAATTATTTATGAGCTTGGAGCGCGTGGAGTTGCTCGAGAAGAAATTTATTCAGCGCTTGACGAAGCGCCCGATGAAAATGAAAGAGCTAGGGAACTTTACGAGTCTTGGCAAAAGACCGGGCTTCCTCACAAAAAAATTATTAACAGACTTTTAAGCCGCGGCTTTTCTCACCTTGGCTCGTAATGGTGCATAATTTTTTATATACCTTGCCTCCTCTGTGGTGAACAAGGCGCTGAACTTCGAGAAAAGATAATAGAAAAATTTTTCGCGTGAGCTTTTCAAAAAAATTTCTTAAAGATAACAGTACAAACTGAATAAGCCTGTATAATGAAAAAAATTTTTTTAATTAAAGGAGCGATTTCAAATTAATTATGCTAAACAGATAGCGCGCGGAGCGTTGATCGCGGCACTCTATACAGTTTTAACAATTTTGCTTGCGCCTATTTCATATGGGCCTGTACAGTGCCGGGTTTCTGAGGCTTTAACTTTGTTGCCGTTTTATTTTCCTGAAGCTGTGCCGGGATTATTTATAGGCTGTGTGCTTTCAAATTTTATCGGGGGTTTTGGGCTTGTTGATATAGTTTTTGGATCGGCGGCGACGTTATTGGCGGCGGTCTTGACTATGAAGTCAAAAAATATTTACGTTGGAGCTTTCTGGCCTGTCCTGTCGAACGCGTTAATAATCGGAGCAATGCTGCATTATATTTTAGATGTTCCGTTGATGGCGACGTGTTTTTATGTTGGGCTTGGGGAAGCCGGAGCGTGTTATGTTGTCGGGGTGCCGCTTATGAAAATTCTTGAAAAGTGATTGGAGCCAGGGACTAATGGACATTAACGAAAGCATTGAGTCGTCACATAACGAGGAAGCCAAAAGAAAGCTCAGGCTTGCCTTAGAGCGTTACACGAAAGCAAAATCACAATATCTCGACAATTTTTTTGAGTTTTGCAAAAATGGTTCTACCAAAGAAGTAATAAAGGCTATTGAAATTGGGGCTAATGTCAACGCTAAAGACAAGTACGGCCGGACTGCGCTGATGGAGGCCGTTGCGAATGGTCATACAGAAATAGTCAATGCGCTAATTAATGCCGGGGCTGATGTCAACGCTAAAGACAAGGACGACTATACTGCGCTGATGTGGGCTGCAGTGAAGGGCTATACAGAAACAGTAAGCGCGTTGCTCAAAGCCGGGGCTGATGTCAACGCTAAAAGCAATGACGGCTCTACTGCGCTGATAAAGGCCGCAGGTAATGGTCATACAGAAACTGTAAAAGCGCTGCTCAATGCCGGAGCTGATGTCAACGCTGTAGACAATAACGGCTGTACTGCCCTTCTGAAGGCCGCAATGTGGGGGTACACAGAAACAGTGAACGCCCTGCTCAATGCCGGGGCTGATGTCAACACGGAAGGCAAAGAAGGAACTGTGTTGATGGAGGCCGCAAGGTTGGGGCGCACAGAAATAGTGAATGCGCTGCTCAAAGCCGGGGCTGATGTCAACGCTAAAGATAAGTACGGCCGAACTGCGCTGATAGAGGCCGCAGGTAATGGTCATACAGAAATTGTAAAAGCGCTGCTCAATGCCGGGGGCAATGTCAACGCTAAAGACTGGGACGGATGGACTGCGCTGATGTGGGCCGCAGTGGAGGGCTATACAGAAACAGTAAGCGCGCTAATTAATGCCGGGGCTGATGTCAACGCTAAAGACTGGAACGACTGGACTGCGCTGATGTGGGCCGCAAGGTTGGGGCGCACAAAAATAGTGAATGCGCTGCTCAATGCCGGAGCTGATGTCAGCGTGAAAAATAAAAGCGGGGAAATAGCCCTCTCTTACGCCCGTAACAATAAAAATCTCCAAGGCACGGACGCGCTCAAACGTCTTGAACTTAAATCGTCGAGTTCTGGCGGTATCGTAAAATGGTTCTTGTCTCTTTTTAAATAAAATCTTAAACAGAAAGAAGGTCATCTTAATGGGAATGCGCGGAATTCACACGTCAATTAACGACATTCGCCGAAGTATTTTTGCTGAAGTCGCCCGCCTCTCTTATAACTATAAAGAAGGCGACTTGTCCGAAATGGAATTGATACCTTACAGAATTATTCCCGGCGAAGTTTCAACTTACAGAGAGAGCGTCTTCCTTGAGCGCGCAATCGTCAAGGAACGTATGCGCCTCGCTATGGGACTCCCCTTGAGGAAAGCCTCTGAACATGCTCCCGTTTCAATGGGCGCTGAAGAATGCGTCCACCCCGAAAAATATTATCAGCCGCCCCTTATCAACATAATTAAATTCGCTTGTCATTCTTGCCCGGATAATAAAGTCGTAGTGACTGATCAGTGCCAAGGGTGCCTCGCTCGTCCTTGCAGCCAAGTTTGCCCCAAGGACGCAATTTATTTTGAAGGCGGCAAAGCTCATATAGACTCGTCAAAGTGCATTAAATGCGGCCGCTGTATGGGCGTTTGCCAGTACGGGGTAATTTTAAGAATGGAACGCCCCTGTACTAAAGCCTGCGGTATGAAAGCAATCTATACTGACGAGTACGGCCGCGCCGAAATCAATCAGGAGAAATGCGTTAATTGCGGCATGTGCTTGGCTAATTGTCCTTTCGGAGCTATAGCCGATAAGGCTCAAATCTTCCAATGCATTCAGGCAATAAGAAGCGAGACTCCTGTTTATGCGGCAATCGCTCCTGCTGTAGCTGGACAGTTCGGAAAGGATTTAAAGCCCGAAAAAATGCGCGCGGCTTTCCGTGCCCTTGGCTTTACGGACGTTGTTGAAGTAGCAATCGGCGCTGATCTCTGTACCCTGCAGGAGGCCGAAGACTTTTTAAAAGAAGTTCCGGAGAAATTGCCCTTCATGGGTACTTCATGCTGTCCGGCGTGGTCTGTAATGGCCAAGAAAGAATTTCCGCAGTATGCTGAGTGTATCAGCATGGCCTTGACTCCTATGGTCTTGACCGGAAGACTCTTAAAGAAAGAACACCCCGAATGTAAAGTCGCTTTCATTGGCCCTTGTGCCGCCAAAAAACTCGAAGCGAGCCGCCGAAGTGTCCGGAGCGATATTGATTTCGTCTTGACGTTTGAAGAAGTCTTAGGAATGTTCGCGGCTAAGGAAATTGATTTCAATTCCCTCGAAGAAATGCCCGTGCCTAACTCGGCAAGCGCTGACGGCCGGGGCTTCGCTGTGAGCGGCGGAGTAGCTTCAGCAGTCGTGAATTGTATCAAGCATACTAACCCGGATCTCGAAGTCAAAGTAGAACATGCAGAGGGCTTAGATAATTGCCGAAAAATGTTACAGCTTGCAAGGGCCGGAAAGTATAACGGCTATTTGTTGGAAGGCATGGCTTGCCCGGGCGGCTGCGTAGGCGGAGCAGGAACGGTCGAATTAATCTCACAGGCCGCCGGCGAAGTCGCTAAGATCAAAAATAAAACAAGCAAAGCTCACGCTTACGAGAGTGAGTACGAAACAATTTTGCCGGAGCTTGAAGAATAGCTCATGTTATAATTACTTTGCTGTAAAAAATTTTATTATTAAGGGGGAAAAATTATGGCGAACAAATACGCAGGAACTCAAACAGAAAAGAATTTACAGGCGGCTTTTGCAGGAGAGTCGCAGGCTCGCAACAAGTACACTTACTTTGCTTCAAAGGCAAAGAAAGAAGGCTTTGAGCAGATCGCCGCGTTGTTCTTGAAGACAGCAGACAACGAAAAAGAACATGCCAAGATGTGGTTCAAAGAACTTGAGGGAATCGGCGACACAGCAGCCAACCTCAAAGCAGCCGCCGAAGGTGAGAACTACGAGTGGAC
>JAFSSV010000115.1 GCA_017450825.1 Synergistaceae bacterium | reverse complement strand
TATATAAAAGAAAAGGAGAAAAATTTTTTCATGAAGGCGTTATCTATTTTGCTTCTGTCGCTGCTCGTTGCAATCTTGCCCGGCGTCGGCTTGGCCTTGGAAATCCCGGAGAACTATACGAATTCAATTACTGCTCTGGATTTTTACCCGGGCGGCGCACGTTTCACTTTCACTGTAGATCCTTATGACCAAGACGGAAATTTTAAATTCACTTTGCCGGGGTCATTCAATTCAGATTCAATTCAGTTGTTAAATCCCGAAGAACTTTACGGAGATATTCACGTTGAAAAATTTTCCCGAACCCGCTGGACTCCTTCAAGGCTCGAAGCCCTCAAGAATGAATGTGACCGACAGGCTCAGGAAATTGCAAAGCTCAACGCAAAAAAATCTTCTCTGTCTCAAACCCTTTCAATGCTTGAAGAATTCAGACCCGAAAAATCTACGCCCGATGAACTTTTAAATTACATTAAGAACACGCAGGCTTTAAGACTCGAAACTGAAACAGAACTCGCAGACTTGAACAAGAAAATTTCAGACGAGCAGGAAAAATTAAAAATGCTCAATGACGAATTAAATTCCAAAAGGCCAAGAGGCGAAAATATTTTCTTAGTCATTACCGGCCGTACAGCGGGCAAGGCGGAAATTTCTGCTTTCACTTCGGCGGCTTCCTGGAGTCCTCGCCACGTTTTGAATCTCGACAGCGACTCCGGCAACGTTACAGCCAGCATGTACGTCACACTATCACAGAAAACCGGGCTGGATTACACCGGCGATATAGTCCTTCATACTAAAAACCCCGGCGAAAATATCACGACACCTTCTCTTGATCCTCTGCGCGTTGCTATTAAACCCAAAGAGCAGCCAATAGCCAAAGTCGGCACAGCAAGTTATTCACGGGCTAACAAGGCTATGAGAGCAGCTCCAGAAATGCAGCTCGATATGATGGCCGAAGCTCCAATGTTAATTGAAGAAACTATAGAAGAAAACAAAGGCCCCGCAGTTAAAGAGACTCTTTCAGACAGAGTAATCGAAATCGAAGGCTTTGTCCCCGGCGACGGCACTGAAAAAGAATTTGAAACAGAGATAAGCGAAAATCTTTTGAAGGCACAGTTAATTCTCACGCTGATCCCGGAGAAAAGAAATAACGCTTGGATTATCGCAAGCATGGATAAAGGCAACGAGAAATTAATTCCAGCTCCGGCGACTCTTAGAGTCGATGGCTACGAAAGCGGAAAAATTTTTATCGGCGAGTATGAGACTCAAAAAAGTATTCCCTTCGGTTATGCCGAACAGATTACGATCAAGAAAGAAGCCCTCGTAGAAAAAACCGGAGTCTCTTGGTTCAGCGGAGTTTTTGCCGGAGGTTACAAGCTTGAGATCACTAACGGCTCAAGCACTGAAAAAATTATCACGGTCAAAGACCGCCTGCCGATTCCTACGGACGAGAAAATCAAGCTTGACGTTAAAAAGATTGACCCCAAAGAAAAAGAACGCGACCGCGAAAATCGGCTTACTTGGGAAATCACCGTGCCGGGCGGCCAGACTGTTCCGATTATTGTTGATTACTCTTTGAGCTATCCAAGCGGCGAAGAACTGCAATATAAATAAAGACAATGGGACAGAATAATTTTTTAAAATGGATAACCTTTCCGCCTGTTATAGCCTTGGCAACGATAATGCTTGCCAGGGCTATGGGCGAAGGGAGTATCGTTGGCGAAGTTGACTTGGCAATATGGGGACTCGTTTGGCTTTTGTTTATAATTCTCAGCATTCTTTACGGGTTGTTTATAGCTCACGGCTGGGGTGTTGGCCTGATACCCTTGCAGGCTGTAGCACAGGGAATTTTATTATGTCCTATGGCTATAGTGTACGGGGCAAGAATGTTTCAATGGCTAGGAGTCCTGATAGCTGTATGCGGTGCGGCGGCGCTCGTTGTCGCTTATAATCAGACTCATGCCGAACAAAATAAAGTTGTGCCTCTTGCGATTGAAGACGACGTTAAACAAATTCCCGTCAACTTTGTTATCACTGACGACACCGGAGCGATTTTAAATTTAACTGAAGATATGTTAAAGATTTTTAAAGTCGACCGGATTGACTCGCTCGGGAAAAATATTTCAAATTGGTTTAGCCCCGTAGCCAAGACAGCAGAGATCAACGAAAAAATCTGGAACGTTAAGCGCAAAGGCTACGAAAACGGCAAGAGATTTTATTTTGAGCTTACGCCCAAGGAACTACCGACCGGCGGCGAAGAGAATCAAGAAGGCCAAGCAAGTTCAAGCGGGCCTGTTCAGTTTTTTGATCCTGATACACAGCTTCATTCTTACCCTTACGGAATGGCGAGGATCTCTGACGAACTTTACAGAGCAGGAAGGTATAACCACCCTGTCAGCGCTATCATGATTAGAATAGTCTTCCCGCAGCTTTTGCCCGATGACGATATGGAAAAATACGTCCGGCCTTTCAGAGCATATTGCGCCCGGGTTATAAAAGACGTTCGACAATCGGACACGGTAATACAGACCGGCGAGTCACAGATTTTAGTTATCCTGTCTGAATGTCCTTATCAAATGATGGAGAACATAGCCGAGCGGCTCAAAGCTATAGTTAATGCTCTGTGCCCTACGTTCGATGAATTTTTACAGGTAACAGTTTTGACTGTCAGCGAATGTTTTGAAGGAAGCAATAATATTCCTACGGCTCAAGAACTTGTCGAACGAATGACTCACTCAATGACCCGGAAATATTCGGCGCAGGCTCTTTCAAATTAAAAAGGAGGCTCCTGATTAAAAAATGAGAAAGACTTTATTAAATAAATTAATTTTGGGAGCATGTTCGGGGCCGTTTGTTTTTGGTATCCTGATCTTTCTTTTAATATTTGTCGCCGGAGATTTATTATTCCAAGCTGCGAAATTAATAATTGAACAGGGCGTAGCCTTAGGGGTTGTAGCGCGATTATTTTTCTATAGGCTTCCGGAGGTCATAGGCTTAACGATCCCAATGTCGTCACTCTTGGCCGGGCTTCTTGGAATGTCAAGCTTGAACGGAGGCTCGGAGTTAATCGCGCTGAAATCTCTAGGGATTCCCTTCACAAGAATTTTGCGGCCGATTCTTTTCGCTTCGCTTTTGATTGCGGCAGGCGGGCTTGGCTTTAATGAAACTATAGTGCCTTATGCTTCGATAGCGGCTGATAGATTAATGCGCTACGAAATAATGAAGAATCAAGCTTCTGCTATTCAAGAAAAAGTTTTCTTGCGTGACGAACAGGACGGAAAATTAAGACGCGTTCTTTATATTGATGAGCTTGATCCCAATCAGGGATTAATGAGCGGAATAATGATGCACGAGTTTGACGACGACGGAAGGTTAAACCGGACTCTCAATGCCCGGCGGGGAATGTGGCTTGATAATCAATGGTGGATTGAGGACGGCCGCATGTATAACGTCACGAAGGAAGGCGAGATAACTTTATTATTACGTTTTGAGCGTCAGCGCCTTGCCCTCCGGTTATCTCCCGAACAGTTACAGAGAAGTACCCGTCGTCCTGCTGATATGAGCGCCCACGAGTTATGGAGCTATATCAAACAGGCCGAAGAGATTGGCTCAAATCTTTCACAGTTATGGGTACTCTTTCATTTAAAGCTTGCAGTTCCTTGGGCATGTGTAATTATGGCGGTCTTAGGCGCAGGGCTTGGAGCATACAGGCGCGGGCGTTCGGGCGGAGGCGTAGGCTTTGGAATAAGCGTCGTGATAGTTTTTGCTTATTACGTGATAATGTCATTATGCCGGGCGCTTGGCGAGGCCGGAAACATTCCTGCGGTCATAGCCGGATGGGGGCCGAACGCGGTCTTTATGATAGTAGCAGTTTTCTTTGCCTGGAGGGTTGACAGGATTTAAAAAAAATTATGATCGAAGAGAACATAGCTTTAATTGCCGGCGAGGGTATGCTCCCTGTGGAGATTGCGAAAAAATTACATACCCTCCAGCCTTCTACCCTGATAATTTCCTTACGAAGTGATCCCGAAGTCTTAGCGCCTTATGCAAAAAAATTAGTACGCGCAAAAATTCCAAGTTTAAAGCGCGGCCTGAAAGAAATAAAATCCTTCGGGGCTAATAAATTAATAATGGCCGGAAGGATTCCCAAGAAAATAATTTATTACCTGCCTTTATTTTTATTTGATTCTCATTCGCGGCGTATCATGCGGGAAAGTCTTCGTGACGATCATTCGCTTCTTGGTTCGGTCGTTAAAGAATTTGAGCGTGAGAATATTAAAGTCATTCCATACTGGCAAATTCTCCCGGAGTTTATCGCTAAGACCGGGAAACTTTCGGAGCGTTCGCCGACTCAAAAAGAATTTGAAGATATTGAATACGCTAAAAAAATTTTGCGGGTGACATTGCCTTTGTCCTTCGGCCAAGCTGTATGCGTTGCAGACTGTGCAGTTGTAGCGATTGAGTCCATGGAGGGAACGGACGCAATGATAAGCCGCGTAAAAAATCTTGCGGGCCGTGGTGTCTTGGTCAAAATGATGAAGGAAGGACAGGATATGCGTTACGATCTTCCTACTGTCGGGCCGTTGACTCTTGAGAACATGAAAAGCTCTGGGCTTACGTGTCTAGGGATTGAGTCGGGAAAGACTTTAATTCTTGAGCCGGAAAAATTTTTCGCTCTTGCCCAAAAATTTAAGATTGCTGTATGGGGAATATAAATATAAATGAAAAAAATTTTTGTTTCATGCGGAGAAGTTAGCGGAGATATTTACGCCGGAGATTTAATACGGGCTTTATTGAAAATTGATCCGGCCTTAAAAATTTCCGGAATGCTTGGCCCCGAAGGTGAAGCCGCCGGAGGAGAAGCTTTATTTTCTTATGAAGAATTAAAGCTCATGGGTATATTAGAAGTCCTCCCGGCCTTGCCGAGAATTTTCAGGCTCAAAAAAAATCTCACTAATGAAATTTTGCGAACGAGTCCAGACTGTGTGGTCTTGATTGACAGTCCGGACTTTCATTTAATGCTTGCTCATGCTTTGAGAAAAAAAGGATACGCCGGGAAAATTATTTCTCTGATACCTCCTACTGTATGGGCATGGCGTGAGGGCCGCGTAAAAAATCTGAAACGTGATTTTGATTTTTGCCTTCCCCTGTTTTATTTTGAGCATGAATTTTTGAAGGCCCGGGGCGTAAAATCTTTATGGGATTCTCATCCGTTAGTTTTTAACATGAAGGACGTTAAGATTTCCGACGAGTTTAAAAAGAGATTCGCAGACAAAAAAATTATAGCTTTAATGCCGGGGAGCCGGCGCTACGATATAAAATATCATCTTGAAATTTTACTCGGCGCCGCAAAAATTTTGAGCGATAAAAAATATCTTCCTGTCTTTTCTATAGCCGGCGGACTCTCAAAGGACTTGACCGAAGAGTTAAAAGCTCGTGTAAAAGAGTCGGGCTTTGAATTTTGGGAAGGAAGCGGCCGTGAGTTAATGCTTGGCTCGTTAGCAGTAGCCGGAGTCTCCGGTACAGTAGCTGTAGAGGCAATGCTGCTTGAACGCTTTATGGTAGTAATTTATAACATGAAGAGATTAAATCACGCGATCTTAAAATTTCTAGTTCATGTGAAAAAAATTTCTATCCCGAATTATCTTGCGAGCTTTGAAGTTTATCCGGAGCTTATAGCGTCAGAGGCGACTCCTGAACGAATAGTCTTAGAGCTTGAAAAATATTTGAATGACCCGGCAAGGCGTTCGGAGATTCAAGAGGGCTTGCGTGAAGCTAAAGAATTAATGGGACATACTTCCGCCGGAGAATTTTGGGCCAAGAGTATTTTAAATAGTTTGGAAGGAGAATGACTCATGAGAAAAAAATTTTTCCCGTGCGTAATTATATTTTTGTTAATTATTCTTTGCGGTTCTGCTTTTTCATATAACGAAGAACTTGAACGGGAGGCTCTGGCGCTTCGGGTTGAACTTAACCGCCTTGGAAGTGACGGAGATCCTTTTGAGCGTGAGGCGATCTTGCGCAAGATTATAAAAGAATGCCGCGGTACTGAAGAGGCTGAAAGGGCGTATTGGGATCTAGCTGATTTATATTTGGATGCTTTCCCCGACGAGCGGCGCCCCGAAGCAATAGGGACGCTTGAACTTTTTTTGAAGGACTACCCAAAATCAAATTGGGCCCCCGCAGTTCGATCTAGACTTGAAGAAATCCGAAGCAAGTAAAAAAGAATAAGGCTTGCAAAAAAATCATAGACTGATAAAATATTTCGCGTTAAAAAATTGAAGCCCGGGTGGCGGAATTGGTAGACGCGCTAGATTCAGGTTCTAGTGGACGCGAGTTCGTGGAGGTTCGAGTCCTCTCTCGGGCACCAGATACTTCAAAAAATAAAAATCAGAAATCAATAAGAACTCTTAAGCTTTTAGGAGTTCTTTTTTTATTCCTAATTAAATTATTAGAGAAAAAAACCGCCGGTCTTGGCCGACGGTTTAAATTTTTTCTTAATTAATAGCCCAATAGCCGCGGTAAGAACGCTGTGAGTTCCGGCCAAACGCTTATAGCTACAAGCACGATTACATTACAGAGAATATACGGCGCTGCACCCTTGAAAATATCTATGATAGGCATACGGTTTATTTTGTTGCACGCGTTGAGGCACATTCCAACCGGAGGCGTTACAAGCCCTATAGCAAGTCCCGTTATCATCATTGCACCGAACTGAAGTGCTGAAATTCCAAAATGCTCCATAACAGGAAGCATTATCGGAGTAAGAAGCAAAATCGCCGGGCTTACGTCAATGAACGTTCCAATTATTAATATTAATACGTCAAACATTAACGCGATACCTACAGTCGATACGTTCATGCTCATAAAGAAATTCGCGACAATCTCCGGCACTTTCTGAATCGTCAAGATCCATGTGAAAATTTGCGTGAAGCCGATAATCAACATAACCGAAGACGAAGAAATTAATGTCTTCTTCAATGCAATCCAGACAGCTTTCCATGTAAGCTCACGATATAAAAAGAAACCTACAAGCAGGCTATATAAAACTGCTACGCCGGCACTTTCACTGGCCGTGCAGATACCGCCCGAAACACAGAGAACTATAAAGACAGGCATTAAGAGCGCAGGAATTCCGGCGATCATTGCTCCCCAGAATCTTTTTGACGAGAAAGGAACAGGCTTAGGGTGCCAGCCGTTTTTGACACTGAACCAAAAGACTAATAACGTCTGTGAGATTCCTATTAGAATTCCCGGCACCGCTCCGGCCATGAATAACGCTCCGATTGATGCGCCTGAAACCATCGCGTATACAACCATAGGCGTAGACGGAGGAATAATCATTCCCATCGTTGAAGACGCTACGGTTATTCCAGCGGCCGCGCTGGGCGGATAACCTTCTTTTTCCATTGCCGGAATTAAAATACTTCCAAGCGCCGAAGTATCTGCAACAGAAGAACCGGAAATCCCCCCGAAAATCATAGAGCCTACGACGTTGACTTCTCCAAGTCCGCCGTGAATTGGCCGAAGGATCTCCCGGCAAAAATCTATAATTCTTTTCGTTATGCCGCCGGTGTTCATTAATTCGCCCGCAAGCATGAAAAGCGGCATAGCTATCATTAACTCACTGTAGACTCCGTTCCAGATACGCTGGGGCATCATAGTTAAAAACATCGGACGCACAGCAGAAAGATACGTGATACATGACGCACCTATCGAAAACGCAAGAGGCACCCCTATCAATGCGAAAACTATAAGGCCAAGTAACAAAAAGACAATTACCATTTATAAATTTTCTCCTTCCTGCGTCACAAATTTAGATAACGGAGCTTTGTAATTCCTGATTATCTTAACGATTATGCAAAGCGCACAAATTATTCCGCATACCGGCATGATCCCGTACATGTACATCATGGGGATCTCCATTCCCTGACTGATCTGTCTTCCCATTCTCTGAGCATAAAGCCATGAGTAATATACAAAGACACAATCAACCCACAGAACTATAAGCCCGTTGATAATGCTAAGCCAGCGCTTGACAGCAGGCCTGAATTTATCAGACAAAATAGTTATGCTGACATGCTCATCTTTGAGAACGTTCAGGCCCATTCCCCAGAACGTAGTAAACGCGAACAGGACAACGTTAAATTCCGAAACAGACTTCCAGCTCAACGAAAAACAATAGCGCGCTATGACCGTAAAGATTACAAGGCAGGCAAGCAAGCCCATAGCCGCCGCCCCAATGCCAAAATAAATCCTCTCTAAGAAATTCTCTTTCATGTGAAAATTTTTCCCTCTGTTAGTCTTGAAAATTCTGCAAAGAAAAAAGCGAGCC
>JAFSSV010000114.1 GCA_017450825.1 Synergistaceae bacterium | reverse complement strand
TAACCGCTTTTAAGCTTCACACACGCAACAAGAGCAAACGCCCGCCCCGAAAAAAATATAAATGCAAACGAAAGTACTAAAAAAATCTTTTTCATGAAAAAAATTCCTCCTCAAGGTTTTAGATTTTTATATTTTAAACTTTACGGCCCTTCGACCTTCTTTTTTAAAGTCAACCCCTCCGCCTCATTTCATTCGGCACCTCCCCTTTCAGGGGAGGCAAGGTGTAAAGGGAATAGAGTAAAGGGAATAGAGTATCTTGAAAAAATCCTTGCGCCCCCTGTTAAGGGGGAGAGGGCCACGAAGTGGCGAGGGGGTTATTTTCAAGTGCTTTTACTGTAAACACAACCCCTCCGACCTCACTTCGTTCGGCCACCTCCCCAAGGGGCAACGATAAAAAAAAGTCCCCCTTCACAAGGGGGAAAGCCTTTTAACCTAAAAATTTTTTTTTACAGATTAGCTTTAAAGAAAGAAATGATTTTCTCAAAGGGAATCTTTTCCATGTTGTCATATAAATCAGTATGGGAAGCTCCCGGGATTATCATTAATTCTTTGTTGTCGCCCTTCAGCATTTTGAAAGCATCTTCGCCAAAATATCTTGAGTGCGCCTTCTCACCGTGGACAATAAGCACAGGCGTTCTGATCTCACCGATAAAGGCAAGCATAGGCATGTTAATCATAGCAAGCGAAGCAGTAGTGTTCCAGCCTTCGTTGGAGTTCAAAGAGCGCTTGTGATAGCCGCGGGGAGTCTTGTAATACGCGTAGTAATCTTTCACGAATTCCGGCGCGTCTTCAGGTAAAGGATCAACAACTCCTCCGGCCCGGGCGTAAGTTCCCTTCTTATAGTCTTCAGTTCTTTGAGCGTTAAGAACCTTCTTCATTTCGTAGCGGGCTTCTTCGGTATTAGCTGCGTCAAAATATCCGTTTGCAGCTACGCGTGACATGTCGTACATGGTCGAAGCTACTGTAGCTTTGATTCTAGTGTCGGCCGCCGCCGCGTTCAAAGCAATTCCGCCCCAGCCGCATACGCCGATAATTCCGATTTTCTCAGGGTCAATAAAATCTCTTGTCGCTAAGAAATCTACAGCCGCCGAAAAATCTTCGGTGTTAATTTCAGGCGAGGATACGTAACGAACTTTTCCGCCGCTCTCTCCCGTGAAGGACGGATCGAACGCGAGCGCAACGAAGCCCGCCTTGGCCATCTCTTGAGCGTAAAGCCCGGAGACTTGTTCTTTAACTGCTCCGAAGGGGCCGGCAACTGCAAGCGCCGCATACTTTTTAGAAGCGTCAAAGTCCGCCGGCATATATAAATCGCCTGTTAAATCAATTCCGTAACGGTTATGGAAGTGAGCCTTCTCGACTTTTATTGACGGATCGATTTTAAAAACCCTCGTGTCATTCTCAAGAGCAAAGGCAAACGTCGCAAAGCTCAAAATTAAAAGCGCCGCTAAAAAAATTTTTGTCATTTTAAATTTCACGTCCCTGATTAAAAAATTTTTTTTTGATGTGAGGATTATCGCAAGAGAATTTTGAAATGTCTAATACTTCTTTTTTAAATCAAGTTATGCTTGAAGCCTGTCGTTTTTTTAAAGCAACCCCTCCGCCTCATTACAT
This sequence comes from Synergistaceae bacterium, assembly GCA_017450825.1. Classification (GTDB taxonomy): domain Bacteria; phylum Synergistota; class Synergistia; order Synergistales; family Aminobacteriaceae; genus JAFUXM01. The sequence continues at coordinate 22,934 of JAFSSV010000114.1, read as the reverse complement.
TCAGCACCTCCCCTTTCAGGGGAGGCAAGGGGCGTAGCTGAAATAGAAGGACTCCTTGCGCCCCCTGTTAAGGGGGAGAGGGCCAGCTTGCTGGCGAGGGGGTTAAGTCTAAAAAAAAATTTTTTTTAACTACAACCCCCTCCGACCTCAGGAAATCTCGCCGTCCCTGAAAGGGAAGGGGGACCGCTTGCGGTGGAAGGGTTAGCTACAAAAATTCTTTTTTTAACTACAACCCCCTCCGACCTCCTTTCAGTCGGCCACCTCCCCAAGGGGAGGCTTTTGTGTAAAACGAATCTTAGCCTCCCTCGGGGGAGGGCCGGACAAAAACCCGCTTGCGGTGGAAGGGTTAGCTTAAAAAAAATTTTTTTAGCTACAACCCCTCCGCCTCATTTCATTCGGCACCTCCCCTTTCAGGAGAGGCAAGGTGTAAAGGGAATAGAGTATCTTGAAAAAATCCTTACGCCCCCTGTTAAGGGGGAGAGGGCCACGAAGTGGCGAGTTTTAAAAAAAGGGGGATGTCAGCTTGCTGACAGGGGGGTTGCTTTCAAATTAATAGGGCCAAGCTTGCTGGCAAGAGGATTAGTTTTCAAAGGGATATAATAGAAAGAAAAAATTTTGAAAGGAGATTTCAATTTTGAAAAAAATTTTTTGCGCATTATTAATCGCGGCGGCCTTGGCCTGTCCTGTTTATGCTGACGATCTGCCAACGTCTTTCGACATGCGGCCACTATTACCCAAAATAAAAAATCAAAACCCTTGGGGAACTTGCTGGGCCTTCGCAAGTATGGGAGCTATCGAAGCTGACTACTTAATGAACCGAAGCAATGACATTGACCTTTCAAGCTTGAATTTAACTTCAAGCGATCTCAATCTTTCGGAATTATTCTTGGCCTACTTCGCCCACGCTCCAAAAGGCAACGTCCCTGACAGAACTGTTTTCCCAATCTTCAGCGGAGATAAACTCGTCACTAATCCAACGATCAATCAAATTTTAGGCGGCGCTACAGCCAGAGTAACCACTGCGATATATTCAAGAGGCTTCGGCTACGGCCCTGTAAAAGCTTCGGGCGATATGTCTTACTCAAATGTCAACAACGATAACGAAAAAGAATTTGAAGCTCGCATGAAAAATAAAAGAGCGTGGGATTATGAGTCTGTCTTGCGTCTGAAAGAAACAGCAGAATTTGATAACCTCATGAACTCCGAAGAAGAACGCAACGCCCTGAAAAAATTAATCCTTCAACACGGCGGGGCTTACTTCAGTTACAGTGACGCTAACATCGCCCGAAACAATCAGTATTATTCTTATTACGCTCCTTATGATGTCATAGACGCTCAAAAAGACACCGGCGGTCATGCTGTCGCAGTTGTCGGCTGGGACGATAATTTTTCACGTTCAAAATTTAAATACGATCCAGGCATTGACGGCGCTTGGCTGATCCGTAACAGCTGGGGCGAAGAAAGCGAAGGGCATGACAAAGGTTATTTCTGGGCATCGTATAAGCTCTACTCAAGCGCTGTTGTCTTCATAATGGAGTCCGTAGACAAAACCGAAGCTCTTTACGACCATGCGCCCTTATCTTGGAGCAACGTCAACTGGGGCACAGGAGAAGCCTGGGGCGCGAATGTCTATAAGGTCACAAGCCCCGATCAGAAATTAATCAAAGTCGGTTTCGCTACACTCGCAGACAGTGCAGACGTTGAAATTTTTGTGAATAAATCCTACGGCATGAAAGCTCCTACAGCCAAAGATATTAAGAGCGGCGATCTCGTATACTCAGGGACACTTCCTTACTGCGGTTACCATTCTGTTTCGATAGATCACGCGGCTATAGACTTGACGAGCGGCGACTATTTTTCTGTCATGATCCACGTAAAGAATCCTTCGGCTTACAGTAAAAGTTATGCCTTGGCCGTGTCCTTTGCAGAGGAGGGAGAAACAGACAGCTTCTTCAACTTTGACGGACAGAGCTTCTAATCTAGCAACGGCACAGACTGGCAAGACGGCGCTTATGAAGTATCACAGGAAGGCGCGGCGACTCCTACGAGCGTTTTCCTTAAAGCCTTTGTAAGTTTGCCCGCAGCTGTCGAAGATGATCCGCTGATCCCGCAGCCCATAGGAACTATAACCGGGCTTAGCGTCATTCAAGCTCCGGACGGAACAGTCCCCGAAGATTATATTCTTGCTGTTAATCCGGTTGAAAATGAAAACAGCTTCAAGGGCCGCAAAATTATTCATCATGTTGTTGACGAGTCCGGCGATCTCTTAACAGAAGGAACTGAAGTCGAAGTCGATTTAGTTTTAATTCAAGATCTCTACGACACTTACTCCAACGACGTTTCAAAATGGGGCTTGAAGACTCCAAGCCTAGTAGAAGATCCCCTCTACCCTGTAGGTTATAAGCCTTCGGGATTTTTCTACGGGATTGACGAAGCTTCGTATATGCTCTTCCCGGTTTACAGTACCGTAATGAGCGTTGACTCCAAAGGACAGATTTTAATCGACGCTGATAATTTAAAAGTTATCTCCGGCGATAAGATTAAAATCCCAACTGGCTATTATGATATTTTTTACGCTGTCCGCAGCGGTGACGAAGAACCTTTCAACTTTGAAGGCAAGACTTCGGGCTGGCTTCGCGTCAGTGAAATAACCAGCGCAGACTCAAGCGGCGGCGGAACTACTCCGGACGACTCCGGCAACGTACTTCGCTCGAGCGGCGGCGGCTGCACTCTTGGGCTTGGCGGTCTGTTAGGCTTTGCCTTGGCGGCGGTAGTTTTTAAGAAGAAAAGATAATTTTATTTATAAAATCCTCCGTTAGAGAGCGGGGGATTTTTTTTGACCCCCTCCGGTTCACTTCGTTCACCACCTCCCTTTTTTAAAAAGCAACCCCCTCCGGTTCACTTCGCTCACCACCTCCCCAAGGGGAGGCTTTGTGTAAAAAAAATCTCCGCCTCCCTCGGGGGAGGGGAACCGCTTGCGGTGGTGGGGGTCTTTAAAGAGGGCCGCTTGCGGTGGTGGGGTTATTTACAAAAATTCTTTTTTGAAAGGCAACCCCCTCCGGTTCGCTTCGCTCACCACCTCCCCAAGGGGAGGCTTTGTGTAAAAAAAATCTCCGCCTCCCTCGGGGGAGGGGACCCGCTTGCGGTGGTGGGGGTCTTTCAATAGGGCCAGCTTGCGGCAAGGGGGCTTGATTTACAATATATAATATTGAAATAAAATTCTTTGAAAGGAGATTTATTATTTTGTCGAAGAAAATTTTTTGTGCTTTATTAATTTTGGCATTGGCTCTTCCGGCTTGCGCTGATGATCTGCCGGTGTCATTAGATTACAGGGCAATGATGCCGGCTATAAGGAATCAAAACCCTTGGGGAACTTGCTGGGCTTTCGCAACTATCGGAGCAGCTGAAGGAAATTATTTAATGCAAGTCAGCAAAGACGTAGCCGCAAACTTCCGCGGAATGAGCAGCAACGATCTTGATCTTTCAGAATTACATCTTGCTTGGTACGTTTACGCAAAACCTAATAAGCAGGCTAGCAATTACAGCTTCTCTATTACAACTAGTGACGTATTTAAAAAGCTGATTACTTCTCCCGATACTGCTCAGATTTTAAACGAGGGCGGAAATTTAAAAATGGCGCTTGCTTTCCTTGCCAGAGGCGTTGGCTACGGGCCTGTAAGCGAAGACAGCTTGCCCTATACTGAAGTTCGGAGCAAAGATGACACAGCAGCTTTAAGAAAGTTCCAGGCTTCAATGGATCAACAGCTGCCCGGCGACTACATGACAGTTATGCGCGTGAAGGACTCTTATTATTTTGACGAGGCCGACCTGAAGACCGAAGCCTATCAGAAAATCTTAAAACAGCTTATCAAGGAACACGGAGCGGCGGCTGTACGTTATGTTGATTCAGACAAAGGGCATTCAAAAGAGCACCATTCATACTATGCTAATTCAAGAGCTATAGAGAATGACGAAGAGGCCGCCGGCCATATTGTAGTCGCGGTTGGCTGGGACGATTCATTTGACCAGTATAGTTTCAATAATTTTGAAAGCGGTGGTGAAGGCGGTGGAACGCCCAACGGCAACGGCGCATGGTTAATCCGCAACAGTTGGGGAACAACGCCAAGGGATCATGACAACGGTTATTTCTGGATGTCATACTCACAGCCTATCATTGCCTTAGTCTTAGTCATGGAATCAAAAGACGTAAACCAGGACGAAATAACTTTTGATTATGCTCCTTTAGGCTGGATTGACGAATGGGGCGAGCAAGATCAAACAGACGGCTGGGGCGCTAACGTTTACGGAGTTAAAGGCGGCGCGGTGAAATTAGACCGGGTTGGCTTCTACACAACGAGCCACGATGCTGAAGTTAAGATTTATATTAAGTCATACAGTTCAGCTCCGACTTCAGCAGATCTTGAATCCGGCGATTTGGTTTTCAGCGGCACAATTCCTTATGCAGGCTATCACACCATAAGCCCGGATAAAACTATAACGGTTGCAAGCGGCGATTATTTCTCCGTAATGACATACGTAAAGAACAAAGGCACAGACGTACGTCCGATTGCTATAGAAATGGCCTCCAAGGGCTACACTGATTATTCAGTTACGTATGACGGCGAAAGTTATTTCTCGTTAGACGGTTCAACATGGTGGGACGGCACATCATACAAAACTCCTTACAGCGCTACGATTAAAGTCTTTGCTTCTGCCACCACAACAACTGACAAACCAGATTTTGACCGGCCTACAGGAACGATTGACGGCTTGCCTGTCGTTGATATTCCTGAAGCAACCGTAGCCGAAGAATACATTAACGCAGTCAACCCCGAAACGGGTACTTATTCCGGCCGCAAGATCGTTCAGTACGTTGTAGATAATTCAGGCGACAGACTGCCGCAAAGCTCTGATGTCGAAGTCGATCTTGTATATATTCAGGCTCTGTTCGACGAGTACGACGACGAAACTTCTTCACAAGGCGACAAAGAACCCACCAAAGATCCTGTAGCTTTATATCCGACAGGTTACAGGCCCACTGCATTCTTCTACGGCTATGATGAAGAATACGGCGATATGCACTTCCCTGTTTACAGCGGCTTAATCACAGTTGAAGCGGAAGGAAAGATTACAATCGACGTTGATAACTTCCTTAACGCGTCTGGCGATAAAGTCAACGTCCCGAACGGATATTTTGACGTGTTGTATGTCTACGCCTCTGGAGACGCAGAAGTCGAAACTTCAGCAGAAGAAGAGGAAGACGAATACAACTTTGACGGCAAAGTCTTCGGCTGGCTCCGTACGATCAATGTTACAAGCAACGATCCTACTCCTACGCCTTCACCCACTCCTGATTCCGGAGATTCTGGTACCAATATACTTAGCTCGAGCAGCGGCGGGTGCAACTTAGGTCTTGGCGGTTTGTTAGGCTTGGCATTGGCGGCGGTAGTATTTAAGAAGAAAAGATAATTTTATTTATAAAATCCTCCGTTAGATAGCGGGGGATTTTTTTTATGGACTCTCTTGCGCCCCCTGTTAAGGGGACCCAGGCCAAGCTTGCTGGCGAGGGGGTTAGTTTCAAAAAAATTTTTATCTTAAAAGCAACCCCCTCCGGTTCACTTCGTTCACCACCTCCCCAAGGGGAGGCTTTGTGTAAAAAAAATCTTAGCCTCCCTCGGGGGAGGGGAACCGCTTGCGGTGGTGGGGGTTTGTTAAAAGAAAGGCCAGCTTGCGGCGAGGGGGTTATTTTCAAGTGCTTTTACTGTAAACACAACCTCTCCGCCTCATTTCATTCGGCACCTCCCCTTTCAGGGGAGGCAAGGGGTAGAAAAAATAAAAAGCCTCCCTTTTAACTGGGAGGCTTGTGTAAAAAATTTATAATATTTAATAGAAGAGATGTCCTAAGTTAAAGACCCCAAGCCAAGCCATTAAAACGTTAATTAAAACGTTAGCAACTGAAAGCAGGAATAAAGTCTTGAACATGTTGTTCATTTCTTCGGTAGTAGTTTCTTTTGAAGCAGAATAAGATGACATTATGATCGCTCCGCCCGTTGAAAGAGGACTGATAGCCGCGGCGAATGACGTTGCTACTATCGCTGACATTAATTCAACATAGCTGACGCTCGGAAAAGTCTGCGCTACATTGCCAGCTATCGGGAGCAGCGCCGGCATTACTACTCCGGTTGTTGAACTTACCCAAGATAAAATTCCTGACGTTGCTGCCATAATCGGAGTCGCTGTGCTTTCACTCATTAAGCTTTTCAGATAATCAGATACAAGCGTGATACCGCCAAGCTTATTAATCACGTTGACCAACGCTCCAACGCCGCAGATAAATACTAAAGTTCCCCAAGGGATTCCCTTTATTGCTTTTTTCTCATCAGCACAGCCAGTCAAGATTAAAACGCTTGCGGCCAAGAACGCAAATAACCCCGTGTCAAGCTTGAAGCCTATGCAGCACACAACAACGACAACTATAACGCAGATTGTAATTCTCTGATCGCGGTTGAACTTCGGAATGTCTGACCATTTCATAGGGTTATCAGCTTTGACTTTGTAGCCTTTGTACAAAATATAAACTATCACCGTAAAGACAAAGCCGGATAAAAGAGTCGATAAAAATAGATGCAGACCGAAACCCGTGTAACCCATAGGCGCGGAAAGCTGCGCGGCTAGAATTCCCGTTATTGAAAGCGTAGATGCACAGCCGGCATTCGCTCCAAGCTTGGCATACAGCGACGTAGCCATAGGGTTAATATTCATTTCAAATGCCAAGTACATTGCAAACGTAGTCATTAAGATTCCTGCGGCAATATGACCCGGCCCAATCGCTGAAATAAAAGCCGAAAGCAAAAACATCAGTATAGGAATTAATACCGTATGCCTGCCAACAAGCGCGACAACTTTTTTAGAAAATAATTCAAGCGTTCCATTCTGTGAAGCCATGCCGAACATAAACGTAACACCGACTAACGTAACAAACATTGAAGAGCTGAAGCCCGCAGTAATTTGACTCGCCTTCAGTCCTCCGGCCGTGCCAAGCACAAACGCAATGCCAAGAGCAAAAAATCCAAGATTGATCTTTTTTATGAAGCCTACAGCGACAACAACGGCCAAGACAACAAGAGAAATGATCGGCAGATATTCTTGAAACATTTTCATGACTCCTTTCAAATTAAAAAAAGAAAAATTTTTATAGTCTTATTGTTGCGGTGCCTTCCATTAAGAGATTGGCCGTTCTGAATCCGAACGTGTCATCAATTTCTGGAGCGTTCTTTCCGTCTTCAAGCCTGAAGTCTGCGCCGCATTCAAGAATTCCTGCGGCATGTCCGATCCTGATAAATTTTGTATCAGCGTTCGGGGGCAAGACCTGATTGACTATTGAGCCCGGAGTCACAGCGGCCGCGGCCGTACACATTGCGCCGGTCATTGCGTAACTTGGGTGAGCCTTCTGCATTGACATCATTCTTGAAAGAAGATCTATATTTTCTTTTGCTATTTTTTTTCCGTCAGAGGCCGTATAATCTTCTGGTTCCGCGACGAAAGTCATTTTAGGAATGCCGGGGGTGTCCCAAGCGCTGCGCGTGTAATCTTGAATGAGCCCAAGTTTTACAGCAGCAAGCCCCCGGATTTTTTCAAGAAGTTCAAGAGTCTTAGGGTTAGAATTAATTTCGTCGGGAATTTCTTTACCCGTCAGGCCAATGTCATGAGCCTTGACGAAGGCCAACGGGTTAGCCGCGTCGATTATCGACACGCTGACTTCTCCAAAGCCCGGAACTTCTAAAACGTCGACGGCGTTTCCTGTCGGAAGGAGTCCGCGTCCAAGAGTCCCGGAAGGCTTTACGAATTTCAATTTCACCGGGGACGCTGTGCCCGGCACGCCTGCTATAGCGAAATCTCCGGAGTAAGCAACTTCACCGCCCGGAGTCTGAACGTCAGCCTCGATAATTTTTTGAGTGTTAGTGTTAAAAATTCTTACGCTGGTTACGCCGTCTTTAGCTTTGACTAAGCCTTTTTCAATAGCGAAAGGGCCAACGCCTGAAGAGATATTTCCGCAGTTGCCTTTGTAGCTCACGAGGGGTTTATCAACTGAAACCTGAGCGAACGTGTAATCAACATCGGCTTCGGGGTTGTCAGATTTCTTAATGATAGCTACTTTGCTCGTCACTGAATAAGAGCCGCCGAGTCCGTCAATCTGTTTTGCGTCGGGGCTTCCCATTAACCTGAGCAGGAGGGGTTCCCATTCTTTTTTATCCTTGGGCATATCTGTTTCAAGAATATAAACGCCCTTGCTAGTACCGCCGCGCATAATAATCACCGGCAATTTCTGTACCATGATTCTTGCTTCCTCCGTTTTCTTATTAAATTTTTTTGTGTGGAATTTTTTGTAAGTCGAAGAATAGCATTAAAGTTTTATAATTTGAAATATAAATTTTGATTAAGTTCCATAACTGAAAGGAATGATTAATGAAATGGATTTCCGGGAACTCTCTTACGTTGTAGGCATAGCAAAATATCAAAACATCACGAAGGCCGCCGAGGCTTTGTACATAAGCCAGCCGAATTTGAGCAAGTTTTTGAGTTCGCTTGAAAATAATCTTGGCATTAAATTATTCAAGCGTGTCGATAAAAAATATTTTCCGACTTATGCCGGAGAGAGATATTTATCTTACGCGAAAAATATTCTTGAGGCTAAAGCGAGTCTTGACGCTGAAATCTCTGACATAATAAAAAAAGAAATCGGCGTGTTAAATATCGGCCTGCCTAATATGCGCTGTACTTTCATGCTTCCCAAAACTCTTCCGCCCTTTAATAAAAAATATCCGAACGTTAAAGTTAATATTTTTGAAGGCACAAGCGCGACGATAGATCAGAAATTACTTGACGCTGAAATTGATTTAGCTTTTTACAGCAAGCCTTACAAATTAAATCCTCATATTGAATATAAGACCATAGCCAACGAAGAGCTGTTAATATGCACGTGCAAAGATCACCCCGTAAAAAAATCTGCACGGGATAATCCGGCAAGCCCACATAAAAAAATTGATCTTGAAGCTATAAAGAATGAACGATTGATTTTATTATCGCCCGAACAAAGGACAGGGCAAATATCGCGCTGGTATCTTCAGCAAAATAATATAAGTCTTGGGAATTCTATCACTACGAATAATATGCCTGCGGTAATTTCTTTAACTGAACAGGGCTGGGGAGTGTCATTTATTTTTGAGTCTCATTTGCGCTGGCACTCGCCTGTGCCTAAGATTGAAACTTTCAGCTTCGGAGAGCCGCGGGTTACAAGTGATTTTGTAGCGGCGTTCAGAAAAGGAAGTTATCTTTCTAATTATGCGCGGGATTTTATTATCGAAGTAAGAAGAGCAATTTATAATTAATAAAAAGCCTCCCTTTTAACTGGGAGGCTGAAATAAAATTTTTTTATTATTACTCGTTTGACATTGCCAGCGCCTTGTCGAAAAGTTCTTCGACTTCCTTTGAAGGCTTAGGCGATAAGAACGACACCAACACCGCAACTATAAAGCCCGCCGCAAAGCCCGGGATTATTTCATAAACTCCAGTATGCGACATGTAAAGCAGCCACACTATATCAACTACAGCGCCCGTGAAAATCCCGCAGGCCGCCCCGGCAAAAGTAAAACGCTTCCAGAATAAACTAAGCATTATCGCCGGGCCAAACGCCGCCCCAAAGACTCCCCACGCATTAGACACTAGAGCCATTATCGAGCCAGCATTAGGGTTAGCCGCAATCATAAGCGCAACAATAGCTATCACTAAAACAATTATGCGCCCGATCCAAATCATTTCACGCTCGCTGGCGTGTTCATGTCTTATAACAGGCCGGTAAACGTCAGAAGCAAAAGCCGAAGCCGCCGCTAATAATTGACTGTCCGCCGTACTCATTGCCGCCGCTAAAACCGCTGAAAGCAAAATCCCCGAAACTACTCCCGGGAAAATTCTTCGAGTCATTACGACAAAGACTAATGAATTCTTTTCGACTTCAGCATCAAGCCCGATAAACATTCGCCCGATTACTCCAACAAGAGCAGCAAAAGTTAAAATTATTAACGTCCATGAGATTCCAATCTTGGCAGACTTTCTTAATTCTTTCTGGGAGTTTATCGACATGAAACGAATAATAATATGCGGCATTCCAAAATATCCAAGCCCCCAGCCAAGACCCGATACTATATCCTGCCACGAAGCAAAAGGATCCCAATAATGAGGAGTATTAATGCTTCCAAACGCTCCCGGCTCCAACATCATAGCCGCCGCTATCGGCACAAGCAGCATTGCACACAAAACTAACATGCCCTGAAAGAAATCTGTCCATGATACCGCCGAAAATCCCCCTAAGAATGTATAGCTTATAACTATTACAGCAGCTAAATACATTGCTACGGTTGTATCAATTCCAGTTACGGTATTAAAGAGAGTCCCGCAAGCTTTGATACTCGAAGCTGAATAAATCGTATACGCGATTAAAAAGACCACCGCTGAAATTAATTGAAGTGTCCGCGACTTTGAAAGAAATCTATTTGTTAAATATTGAGGGACTGTTATAGAGTCGTTCGCCGCGATTGAAAATGTCCTAAGCCTCGGAGCTTCGTATATCCAGCTCAAAGAATAACCAATCGCAAGCCCGACAGAAATCCAAACCTGTCCAAGGCCAAGCGCATATATCGAAGTAGGAAGGCCCATTAAAACCCATGCGCTCATATCCGAAGCTCCGGCCGAAAGTGCCGCAACCCAAGGGCCCATTTTTCTATCGCCTAAGAAATATCCTTTTTCAGTTTGGTTTCTTTCACGCAAGAAAAACCATACGCCGACTCCCAGCATGAAGATCAGGTAAATTATAAACACGCTTACTTCTTCTAATCTCAAATCTAAAACTCCTGTTCTTTTAAAAATTTTGTGAAGTTTATCACAATGCTTATTTTATTTCCATTCAACATTAAGCGACAAAATCGCCCACGTGTCTTTCTTGTTCCAAGTGTAAGGCTTGGCCTGTGCCGTGAAAGTTGCGGGACGGTCGGAAGGGTTATTGAAGTCATAAAGTTCGCCGCTCATGGTTAAAATTTTTTCGTTCTGTTCGACCCTCTGAACGTCTGCATAATAAACCGTATCTGTTCCCCATTCGCTTTTATCGAAGTGATATAACTTTCCGTCAAAGTCTGTGAAGGGCGGGTAATCGTTGGGATCTTTAATGCTCTTATGCTTAACGGGAAGATCGAAATATTTTTTTACGCTTGAGGCTACGGCTTCTTTTGAAAGAGTATCAGGGCCGAACTCACAGCCCTTGCGCTTGCATTTGCCGATCAGCTTTTTATTATTGATTATGTTGTGAGCAATTCCGAAGCGAATCAACTCGTGCATATTATCAGGGTCGCCGAGGTGAAGGACTCCGTCGTCTGAAATTTTATTTTCAAGATCGAAGTTCATCAGGCCAATCTCTGTGAAGTTGCTTATAAAGATTCCCATGCGTTTACGGTCGTCAGATTTTTTTGCAGCTCCGCAGGAAAATATCAGCGCAAAAATTAACAGGCAAGACAAAAATATTTTTCTCATTTAAAAAAGCTACTCCTTCTAAAAAAAATTTTTTAAGAGATTATAACAAATAGAAGAGCAAGCTCTTCGCCAGCAAGCTTGGCCCTCTTTAAAGACTCTCCCCCCCCCACAGCAAGCTTGGCCTTTGTTAAAAGCAACCCCCCTGTCAACAAGTTGACATCCCCCCTTTCAGGGGGGACGAGAGAGTTTTTCAGCATAACTTTATTCCGTTTACCATCTTGCCTCCCCTGAAAGGGGAGGTGCCGAATGAAATGAGGCGGAGGGGTTGTGTTTTAAAAAAGGAGGTGCCCCAAAGGGTCGGAGGGGTTGTAGTTAAAAAAATTTTTTTTATAAATAACCCCCTCGCCGCAAGCGGCCCTCTCCCCCTTAACAGGGGGCGCAAGAGTGAAGGGAGGTCGGAGGGGGTGAAGTTTGATTCATTTTTGACTCATTCGCTGAAAAAATTTCTTTGATAAAATTTCACGCAAGATTTTTTTGAAGGAGGAATTTTTTTAAATGGAAAGATTATTCGGATTGAATCAGCTTGATTATTTTCGTTCCAGCCTTGACGAAAGATCACTGGCCGGAGTCGAACAAGCCGTAAAAAAAATTATCGACACTAAAAAACACGGCGGAAAAGTTATGGTGGTAACAGGGAGCGGCCCGAACATTCATGAAGGAGTCACGACTCTTATCGCTGAATTAATACGAGTCGGAATCGTTGACGCGGTTTCGACAAGTTCAGCCGTAATTGCTCACGAGATGGCCGGCGCTTTAGATAGAGTCTTCCGCGTTGACGCCCGCGCCCTAGGAATGGATATGCAGAAAATGCCCCGGGGCGACGTCTTTGAATTTACTTGCATGAAAGAAAACGAACTTGAGGCCCTTAAAAAAGAAATGCCCCTCGACGAAGATTTATTGAAACGCGGAGCTTCCCTCCCTAAACAAAACGAGATAATCAAAGCCGCCGGAAATATGGCTTACCCTATGGGACTCCGTACGGAAAAATTAGCTCATGAAGTCTTAGCCCTTGCCAGAATGTACGGCCTTCCCTTTGAAACCGTAGCGGGCTGGGGCTGTGATGAACATACAATGCTCGGAGCAGCAGCTAAAAAAAATATTCCCGTCCTCGTAACTATTCCTCAACTTGTCGGAGGCGGAGCGGTCGGAATGTCTATCGGCGACTCCATTCCTATATCCGAACGCTCAATGAGAATTTCACGTATGCTTGCTTCGTGTGATGTGATAATAGAAAGCGCCGTAGCACTCACTCAAGAAATTCATGACGGGCCTTTTGAATGTTATACAGGCCACGGAATTTGGGCGTGGTGGTCAGGACAAAAGACTTATAACTTACGAGATAAAAGCCTGATAAGAATCGACCTTGACGAAAATTTACGCAGGGCCGTTGAATTAAGCAAGACAGTTCAGGAAGCAATCGACAAAGGACTCCCCAAGACTAAGGCCGCTAAGATTCCTTTCAGAATGGAAATGTCCGCGTTCGCCCGTCACGAAGGAAGTATCCCGATAGTCGGAGATATTGGAAAGGTCTGGCCGCTGATAGCTCACGAAGTTTCAAAAGGACTCGGAATTCAGCTGGAATTCCTTTCAGCCTCGCAAGATACCCCGGAAGGCGCTGCTATGCGTGAATGGATCGCAGAAGAAATAAAATTCCTTGACCGCGAAAAAATGTTGAAGCACTAAAGATTTTTTGAAAAGCAACCCCCTTTCTACTGTGGCACCTTCCCTTTATTTAAAAATCAACCCCTCCGGCCTCACTTAGTTCGGGTACCTCCCCTTTTTTAAAAGTAACCCCTCCGGCCTTTCAGGCCACCTCCCCTTTCAGGGGAGGCAAGGGACGTAGCCGGAATAGCAGGACTCTCTCGTCCCCCCTGAAAGGGGGAATGTCAACTTGTTGACAGGGGGGTTGCTTTTAACAAAGGCCAAGCTTGCTGGCAAGGGGCTACCTTCCAAGAGGGGCCACGAAGTGGCGAGGGGGGTATCGCTAAAAAAACAGTGAACGAAGCGAACCGGAAGGGGGTGTTAATTTACACGCCCAAAAGGCCGAAAGGGGTTATAAAAAAAACAAAAAACCTCCCTAAGAGGGAGGCTTTATATTTACGCTACTGTAATTTCTTTGCAGAGATAAACATCTTGAACGGCTTTGATAATTTCAACGCCTTCGTTCATTGGACGCTGGAAAGCTTTTCGGCCCAAGATCAAGCCCATACCTCCGGCGCGTTTGTTCACAACGGCTGTACGAACGGCTTGGCTTAAATCACTTTCACCGCCCGACGCTCCGCCCGAATTAATCAAGCCCGCCCGGCCCATGTAACAATTCGCAACCTGATAACGCGCTAAATCAATCGGGTGATTGGTCGTGAGCTTCTCATACATTTCTTTTGAAGTCTTCCCGTAGCCCTTGCCCATTGCAAGATAGCCGCCGTTATTCTCGGGCAATTTCTGCTTGATTATGTCGGCTTCAATCGTAACGCCTAAATGATTGGCCTGCCCGGTCAAGTCTGCGCTTGCGTGATAGTCCGTCACTGCATCGTCCTTTTTAATCTTGAAGGCCGAATTTCTTAAATAGCACCATAAAATCGTAGCCATTCCCATTTCATGAGCATGATGGAATGCCTGCGAGATCTCTTGAATTTGACGCGTAGACTCGTCGCTCCCAAAATAAATCGTAGCTCCTACTGCTACTGCGCCTAAATTATAAGCTTGTTCAACCGAGGCGAATAAAACTTGATCGTATTGATTGGGATAGCTTAAAAGTTCGTTGTGATTCAATTTCAAGACGAAGGGGATTTTATGAGCGTATTTTCTAGCTGTCGCGCCCAAGACTCCAAGAGTCGTAGCTACGGCGTTACAGCCCGCTTCGATTGCTAGCTTGATAATATTTTCGGGATCAAAATAAATCGGGTTGGGGCCGAACGAGGCTCCGGCGGAATGTTCAATCCCTTGATCGACAGGCAAAATAGAAATGTACCCGGTATTTGCCAGCCTCCCGTGACTAAAAAGAGTCTGCATAGCCCTAAGTACAGGGATAGGGCGGTCGGTCATGCTCAATACGCGGTCAACAAAATCAGGCCCGGGTAAAGCAAGCATATCCTTTGAAATTGTTTCGCAAGTATGAGTCAAAAGTGACTCGGCTTCTTTGCCTAACAAGGCTTCAATTTTTCCGTACTGCATTTTTCTTTTACACCTTCTTAAAAAAATTTTTAAATTTGACTGTATAATGAAATATCATTAACAGCTTTTACATTATACATTTCTTTTCAAAACAAAAGGAGAAGATTTATTCATGAAAAATTTGCGCTGGAATTTTTTTATCACCGGAGGAATTTTGATTCTCCTCGGTGTCTTGACTTTGCGCTATCCTATTGAGGCGATAATGTCTGCGGGGTTTATGATCGGTCTTGGCCTTACGGCTTCGGGTTTGAATTATTTTTCGGGATTTTATTTCTTCAGACTGAAGAGATTTATAGTGCTTGGCCTTTTGGACTTGATAGCCGGAATAATAATGATAGTTCAGCCGGGTATCAGTGCATTTTTATTTCCGTTTGTGCTTGCGGCGTGGCTGCTGTCGAACGGACTGGCTAGGACTTGCACGGGGTTTTGGCTGGGAGGAGCTGAAGTAAAAGGCTGGTGGGTTGTCTTGCTCGACGGGCTTATGCTGATATGCTTTGCGTTGTTCGTCTGTGCTTCGCCCTTGCTTAGTTCGCTGTCGGTTATGATGATAATCGGCTGCGTGCTAATAGTTTCGGGCGTTATGGCTATAGGCGAAGGGTTATCGCTGCGGGTGTAATTATTTAATTTATAAATAGAAAGAAGGGAATTCTTAGCATGTACTCTTTTTATAACTTGTTCTCAAACGATAAGAGCGAAATCATGAAAGAGTTCTTAGCGTCCGTGTTGAAGAAAAACGGCAAAAAATATATCAAGATCGCTGATCTTTGGAAGGCTATGCCTCTTGATATAAAACGTATACTGGGCTTTCAAAAACGTCCAAGGAATGACATTCTTGTTAAAACTATCCGGCCTTTGCTCGGTGACGCTTACGCGTTCAGGGAGAAGGGCGGAAATAAAGTTCCGTTCTTTTATATTCCCCAAGGTCAAAGCGAAATGATCCTTGAGGCAATCCGGCAATACGGAAAGCCAATAAGCCCTAGAATGCTGGCAAGAAAGCTTTTGCTCTTCACGCGTGCCGAAGTAGGCAATAATATTTTAAAACTTCAAGAGGCCGGCGTGATTAGAATCGTACTCGATCAAAATCTTGACGCTAAACTGATATTTAACGACAGGCCAAGGGCAAGCGCTCCGGCTCCGGTCATGGAGTCTTACGCTCAAGCTCAAACTGTTAAGGCCCCGGCCAGAGAATACACGCTGGAAGAATTCAAAGCGGCCTTTGATGAATTACATCAGCGGCGGCTCTTCGTTCGTATTTGTGACTTACGGAGAAAATTATCTTGGCCTCGTGAAGTCTTTGATCAAATGCTAAGGAACTTGCGCGACAGAGAAATTATAGACTTACGCGCCGGAGATAATTCATTATTGACAAGAGAGGAAGTAGCCGACTGTTTTATTGACGAGAACGGCTTCAGCATGGGGGCAATTACTTGGAATGAATAACGAATTAATTCACGCGAAGCTAAAAGAAAATAATCCGTTTATTTCTTCTGCTTCGCCTCTTCCCTTTGACAACAAGAATCCGGACTTACAACAGTTAAACCGTCATGCTACACAAGCAATCGAACAGCTTGTCTTATATAAACGCCGTCAGCCTTCCTTGCCGCTGGCCGGGTTGATTTTAGGTGAAGCAGGTTCCGGCAAAACTCATATGCAGTCAAGGATCTTACGAAATCTAAGAAGCAAAGAACAGCAAACGATCTTTGTTACCGTAAAAACTTTCAGAGATCCCGAACGAATAACACAGCATTTATTATCAGAAGTCTTTATAAGCCTGCGACAGACTCACAGTCAAGGCCGCAATCAATTCGATATGCTCATGGACGAATTAATGAAAGTCTACAATGAGCGGCGGGAGTCCGAAGGCTGGAACGATATAAAAAGACTTGAGCTTAAAAAATTTTTGGCCCGGGACATAATCGGCTTGGACAGAAATTTTTTGAAGTGCTTGATAATTTATTTATCAGGCGACGAAGAAACGCGCTTTGATGTTCTGGAATGGTTAAGCAATGGACTCGCCGAAGAAGATTCAAACAGGCTTGACCTTCCTTTGCGTGATCTTGACGCAATGAGCGACGCTCAAAGAGAAGAAGAGGCCGAAAAAATTTTAAAGTCCCTCGGGCTTGTGTTTGCATATGCAAAAGTTCTTATGGTCATATGCTTTGACGAGCTTGATATTTTAAAGACTCTTGATAAAGAAGCGACTTTAGCATGGGGAAATATTATCGCTATGCTTATGAATAATCTTTCTGGAGTCCTGCCGCTCTGCTTTGTCCACTTGGACACATGGGAGGAAGTTATAAAGCCGGCGTTAAGTGCAGCGATTGAGCAGCGCCTTGTAAATAATTTAATGGCGCTTGAAACATGTTCGATCCAACAAGCTGAAGCTTTGATACATGACAGAGTTATCGCCGCCTTCCCTGATCCAAAAGACAACGCCGAAGAAATTTTCTCATGGCTTAGAAATCAAATTGGAAATTCTTTGAGGAGGGGATTATCTCCGCGGCAAGTTATTGACTTAGCCAACCGGGCAATCAATAAGCCTATAAAAGACAAAGAAAATATTTCGCTAAAAGAAAAAGACTCGCCCGCAATAGAGTCAAGTCAGGAAATTTTTGAGGCTGTCAAAGCTGCTTATGACGAAGAATATAAAAATGTTCAGGCTCGTCAGCTAATTGCATGGCCTCCAAACTCTGAAAATCTTACGCTTGCGCTGGAAGCTTGGCTAAGATCGAAAGAAGAATTTAAAGTAGCTAAAGTCTACGGGAAATATATCAGGCTTAATGCACAGTATAAGGGCGTTCAGTATGCGTTTGTAATTGTCGTTCCTCAAGTTGCCTCAACTGCAACAGCGGCTATTACCCACGGAATAAATTTCTTACAGCGTTCTAACGGCGGCTGCTTTTATCTTCTTGAGACTCGCTCGTATCGCTCTACTTGGAAGCTATTTGATAAATTAAAAGATGAGTTTATTAACATGGGCGGAGCTGTCGTAGAACTGAACAAAGAAACGAGAGTCCAATGGTACGCGCTAGTGTCTTTATTGAATAGAATTGAAAACGGGAACGTAAATTTATTTGTCGGCGAGAATAGCCGCCCGGCAACCCGCGACGATGCCAAGAGCTTTATAAAGACTCTGAACTTAATAGACCTGTCAAATTTTTCGCGCCCCGAAGTTAAAACGCCTCCGGCCCCGGATATTCTTCCGGTACAAACTGAAAAAAACGGCAGCGATATTTTATTTGATTCTTTGCGTGAAATGTTTACGGACACTTCTATTAAACTCGTAAGTATTGAGAAGGTCATCGAAAATCTTGCGGCAATGACTCAAATAAAAATCTCAAAGCCCGAACTAACTTCTTATTTAAAGAGCAAAGAAATTTTTAACGTCATTGAGTGTTCAGATGATGTTCTAGTTTCGTTAGCCAGCCGGGCTTAAAATTTTATGAACGGGCTTTCAATTTCTGTTAGTGATATTGCTATTGCTCAACGCTGTCCGTTTCTTCTGGCTCATAAAATTCACTTGGACAAGAAAAGCGCGTGGCGTGTCGGAAAGAAAAGCAACGGAGCTTTCTACGGCTCAATCTTTCATCAGCACATAGCCAAAACTTTTTTCAAAGCGGCCTCGAATCCTAAAAGCCCGCTTCATAAAAAATTATTAATGGCTGTAGAAGGCGGCCGGGAGTCTCTAAGCAAGTTCATACTGACAGAAATTTTTTTCCCCTTCAGTAAAAAAGAATCTAAAAATTTCAAAGCAGAACAAATTTTATCAATAGCTCAGGCTTCGGATAAACTGGCCCGGGCTGTTGATAATTTTCTTGAAAGAAATTCCGCCGTTCATTTCGCGCTGCCCGAAGGAAAATTACAAGACCACTACGTTCACCAGACTAAAAATAAATTTGAAAAGTTCCAGCTTTTAATTAGCGGACGCTATGACGCTTTTATTTTCAATCCGGCCAAGAATGAAGCGCGGCTTTTTGAGTTCAAGGGCCTGAAGAAAACTGATCTGTCTGTACCGTTGTCGCAGAGTTTAATTTATGCTTGGCTTATCTGGAAGGATACAAAAATTTTGCCTTCGATCGAAGTAATTTATTTAGAAGAAGAAAATTTCTCAAATATTTTTGCTCCCGGGATCGTGAAGGATTTAATAATAAATACATTGCCCGATTTATTTAAGGCTGTCTATGACGTGTTGACGTGTCGAAGGCGGCCAATGTTTTTGAAGGACGAAGAATTATGTTCTGTTTGTAAATTTTCAAAGACTTGTGAGCGTAACATGGAAGAATTATTTTTAACATGAAAATCCGTCCGGGGAGTTCGTTAATAATTCTGCTGATATTTTTTGCGGCGGCGATTATGACAGCGGCGCGGATATTTTTTGTTTCGGATTTTTCGTTCGAGTCAATTTCAGAAGAGCGGGAGGTCATGCAGGCGAAAATTATTCTTGAAAATAAAATTGAACTGGCTTGCGAATGGTTAAATGGTCAAGCCTCCTTTTCAAGAGTCAAAGCGTCTCACAAAAATTTTTATAAAAACACCATGATCAGTCCCGATTATTCAGAAGATATAGCGCCAAGAATTTCCGGCTGGAACAGTAAAAATAAATCCGTAGGAGTCGGAGAATTTTTCTTGACCGTTAATAATTTAAATTATGAGCTTGATGTCGGGCGCAGCTTTGAAAATTCTACACAGCATGAAAAATTATTTGCCGCTATGGGGGAAGGCTTTTATCTTGTTAGGGCTTACACGAGATTTAAAACTAAAATTTCTTTAATGTGTCAGGTACTCGTTAGCAAGGACGGCGAAGCTGTACAGAGACTCTCTTATGAAGAAATATGGTACTGAACCCCCTAAGCTTTCTTTTCTAACCTTACCCCCTCCGGCCTTTGGCCACCTCCCCAAGGGGAGGCTTTGTGTCACAAGAATCTTAGCCTCCCTCGGGGGAGGGGAACCGCTTGCGGTGGTGGGGGTTGCTTTTCAACAAGGCCAGCTTGCTGGCGAGGGGGTTATTATTAAAAAAATTTTCTAACCACAACCCCTCCGGCTTCACTTCGTTCGGCCACCTCCCCTTACATAGGGGAGGCAAGTAACGTAGCAGGAATAGAAGGACTCCTTGCGCCCCCTGTTAAGGGGGTGAGGGCCGCTTGCGGCGAGGGGGTTGCTTTTCAAGCTGCGTTAGAATACTGTGCTATAATTTCTCAGTTGTCAAAAACAAAATCAATATATTCAAGACTAGAGAGGAGTATCTTCAAGAATGAACAAGGGAACTTTTCAGCCCCATGTATTACCAAGAAAACGCAAGATAGGATTTTTAGCTCGTTCAGCTTCACCGTCAGGCCGCAAAATTCTTCGCAATAGAAGACGCAAAGGACGCAAATTCTTAACCCGTGCATGAGATAGTGAGGCTCAAAAAAGGCTGGGAATTTGATTTGATTTTCCGCACCGGTGTTCGTGTCAACGGCGATCTGGTGCGGTTATTGTATCTGAAGGACTCTGTCCCGGGAAAAATTTCCTTCGGCTGCACAGTCAGCAAAAAACTTGGCAAGGCTCACATAAGAAACCGCGGCCGAAGAATTATGCGGGCAGCTTTCTATGAACTTGCAAAATCAAAAAAAATTCTTCCCGGTCTGCGCTTAGTTCTCAGTCTTAGAACAAAGGGCCTCGACTCTAAAAGCCCGGAAATTTTGCGCGAGCTTGAAATTCTATTCGCCCGCAGGAAATTATTTATTAAGTAAGTAACTGAATCATGCTCTCCCGCCTTGCAATAATTCTAATCAAAATCTATCAGCTTTTAATTTCTCCTTACCTTGGCAAGAATTGCCGCTTCTATCCCACATGCTCAAATTATGCTATAGCGGTCTATAAAGAATGGGGATTTTGGCGCGGCTCATGGCTTACTGTCAAGAGGCTTGCAAAGTGCGGAGCATGGAACCCCGGAGGCTATGACCCTCCGCCGAAAAAAAATCTAACGAGGTGACAAATTCATAATGTGGGAACAAGCAAAATCTTTGCTGCTAGGCTTACTTAAACTTATTCACAACGGCATAACCGGTATCGGCCTCGGCAGTAACTTCGCTTGGGGACTTGCGATAATAATTTTAACTTTACTCGTCCGCGCTGCTATGCACCCGCTTACTCAAAAACAAATGGTGAGTATGCAGAAAATGCAAAAGTTACAGCCTATGCTGAAAGTTTTGCAGGACAAATACGGCGACGATAAAGAAGCCCTTAACCGCGAAATGGCCGCGCTCTATAAAGAACATAAAGTCAACCCGGCCAGCGGTTGTTTGCCGTTGTTGATTCAGCTCCCGATTTTTATTTTGCTCTACGGAGTCCTTTATGACTTAACAAAGACCGAAGCTTTCACTAACGTTACTTTCTTAGGCGTTAATCTCGGAGGCTCTGTCTTAACGACAATGGCCGACGCTTTGAATCTCGTTGACGAGGCCGGCGTAAGAATCCCTAATGAACAGCTCGGCTTTGTAATGGTATTCTTCTCGTCATTTACGAATTTAGGGCTTTTATTTTCTAATTTGAGCATGTGGATTTTCAATTTCATTTTGCTGATCCTGATAGCTTATTTAACTTGGTATCAGCAGCATATTTCTTCGGCCGGAAATCCTCAAATGGCTATGATGAATTGGTTTATGCCCCTGTTCTTAACGTTTATATGCTTCGGACTTCCGGGAGGCGTTTTATTATATTGGGGCGTTTCGTCCTTGATGGGAATTATTCATCAGGTTAGAGTGTCGCGCAAAACAAAATTAGAAATGAGCGAAAAGCCCGTACTCTATCAGGAAAAGCCCAAGAAAAATAATTAAAGAAGGTGAAAAAATTTTGCTTCAAGAGAAAAAAATTACAGTCGAGGCCGCCAGCCTTGAAGACGCGTTGAAAGAAGTTTCGGCTCAATGGCAAGTCCCTGTAGAAGAACTTAGCGGCGAAGTACTAGGCGAAGAACGCAAGGGCTTTTTAGGACTCGGCGGAAAGACTCTTAAAGTCGAAGTCAAAACTACTTTAAAGCCAGATCTCTTTTCAAGAGCAACGGATTTTGTGAATTCTGTTTTGAAATACATGGACTTCAAAGCCGAAGCAGTTCCGCTTGAAGACCAAAAGAACACTCTTGACATTCAAGGCGTTGACGCGGCCGATTACGTAGTCGGAAAATACGGCGACGCTTTAAAAGGAATGGAATATCTCGTCAATCTTGCCTTACGGGATCCCAAGGCAGAACCCCGAATCAGAATCGACAGCTGCGGCTATCGCGCAAGGCGTACAAAGAGTCTTGAAAGGCTCGCCGAAGCTACAGCCCGCCAAGCTGTTAAATACGGCCGGCCCGTAAGGCTCGAACCTATGGCAAGCTGGGAACGCTGGGTCATTCATGTAACGCTTAAAAACCGTGACGACGTAAGCACCGAGTCCGTAGGCGAACCTCCAGTAAGACAGGTAATAATAATGCCTAAGTTTGACCCCGAACAAGAAGGCACTCCAGGCCCCGCAACAATGAGAATCAGAGCAAGGCGCGAATATAATTCTCCTTCTGCTCCCCGTACTCACGGCAATAATAACCGCAGAAATTCACGAAGAAGAAATCCCAAAAGAAAATAAAAAAGTCCCCCGTTTAAAGGGGGATTTTATTTTTTTTATTATTTATTTCGGCGTACAGCTTCTTTCATTATTACGTCATGCGCTCCGCCTTCGATCAGTGTTACGGGGGAAACTAGAGTCAATTTTGCTTTCTCGCGCATTTCTTCAAGACTAAGCGCGCCGCAGTTGCAGAAGGTCGAACGGATCTTGCTTAGAGTTTCAGTCACGTTATCACGAAGACTCCCGGCGTAGGGAACGTAGCTGTCGACTCCTTCTTCAAATGAAAGTTTAGCCTGTGAAGCGTCGCCCGAGTCGTAACGCTGCCAGTTCCTTGCGCGTGAAGATCCTTCGCCCCAATATTCTTTAACATAATTTCCGTTGATTAAGACTCTGTTAGTAGGACTCTCATCGAAGCGGGCAAAGTATCGGCCCAACATGCAAAAATCTGCGCCCATAGCAAGCGCTAAAGTTATATGATAGTCCATAACGATTCCGCCGTCCGAACAGATCGGAATATAAATTCCTGTTTCCTTGAAATATTCGTCCCGTGCCTTGGCAACTTCTATAACTGCCGTAGCCTGTCCGCGCCCTATGCCCTT